>NZ_CBAROL010000012.1:0-74764 GCF_964779595.1 Methyloglobulus sp. | reverse complement strand
CGTTAGGCAACATGATTCGTTATCAACTCTATAAATCTACAGTCTGGATATTTGGTGTTGGTACTCTTCCGCGTGACGGGGTATGTACCCCGTCACTTACGTTTTGCCGACGGTGGCGTTTTTGAACCACGTTGAAACCCTACGAACGGGGCAACATGCCCCGTCCGGCTGGGTTAGCTGCTCAGAGCACAAACTGGGTTTCCCGGCTTCTTTTCTTTAGTTTAAGTATTGGACTTTTTCCAATTATCATTTTTATTCTGGGAATGCTGTTTGGCATATTATTTGATTGTAACCTTCAATCCCATAGTTGCACTTACCTTCCCGTCCAGGTCGAGAAACCGACTGTATTGGTACTTGGTTTATTGTTAATTTTTGGCTTTTCTGGCCTACCATTAACAATTCCTGCTGGAATCACCATTTTCATCATTGGGTTCATTCTTAACGGGGTGTCTAAAAAAACTAAAATTAAGTGGGTTTATGCAATTTTACTGCTACCTTTAATTTTGGTATTAATAAGCGCTGTAATATGGCTTTACAAATCTGTCATACTAAAACTCCTATAAGGGAAAGTATTTATGTGGCCTAACATGCCAGTCAAAGGGACGCGCCGGACGAAGGCGCTTTTGAAGGTTGGTCATTTATTTGGGTTCGTCGGCTTTATTAAACTTTGTCATCCGGCGCGCCCCTTACTTTTACGTTAGGCATTTCGGAAACGCATATATGGCTATCCTTGACTGGCTTAAAGAAATTCCATTGTCTGCCATCTATAAAGAACGGCTTGTTGATTCTGAAAAACAAATAGCGTTGCTCGAAAAGGAGAATGCTGCGCTTAAGCAGGAGAACACGGTACTTAAGGCGAGACTTGAAAAGGATGGGCGGACACACAAAAATAAGGTCATAAACAAAAGCACTCAAAGTCATAGCGGTCACCTCGGCGAAATTAAAGAAAAGTTATCGCTTATCCTGTCAAAGAAGGAAGCTTACGGGGATGGTGAAATTTCAAATATTTTAGGCGTTACGGAAAAACCGACAGTCAATCACTCTCACGGGCAAAGCAATCATGCACATGTGTCCTGATTTAGTTACCCCTTGTAGCCACGAAGGCTACGAATTCAAAAATGGCAACGTCGCGTACAGGGTTACACCCGATGGTGCTTTGGTAGTAAACCGCAGCTCGAAGGTACTCATCAAAGGGCAAGGCAAGTGGCAATGGTAAACATCCCGCTCAACCTCGCTCCTTTCAGTCGCTGGATGCTGCGTGATAAAGTCGCACTGCATCGTTTAGCTTATCGTTAGTCCCCCATGCACGTCGAGAAGTCTCGCTATGTCGATACCTGTGAACCTGACACCAATGGTCTCTACGAATGGCGATACGAATACGATCTCTACAGCTTCTCAGATGCGTCAATCTCCATAATCGCCCGTACTTACGTGTCAGAGCCAGATGCTGTGTACTTCCTGCATATTGAGCAAGGCTCACTACTTCGGGGCATCACACCTAAGGAGTTCAGTCTTCCTATCTTTCGTGAGGCTGTGGCATACCTTCGCGATGCTGGTTTCTGCCGTATTGAGTGGCTAGGCGTGTCAGGCTATGATCGTGTACCCGAGGTCTAACTCTTCGTTCCACCCGACGGTCTACAGTGGGTCTTCCGCGCTACGGAGTATGTTACCCCGTCACTCATGCTTTACCGACAGATGGGCTTTGGTACCACGTTGAAATCCTACGAACTGAGCAATATGCTAATACATATTTAAAATCAATATTTTACAGCTTTCCATGAGCTTGTCGAAGGGTTTCCTTAGTTTACAAACCAGTACCTTTTTTGATTAAAATTGTACATTAGCCCCAGTTTGTTTATAGTCGTTAACATCAGCAATCTTCGGTAATGTTTTCGATTTCATCTACGCTATCATCATGAATAAACAAATTTACCCCTTGTTAATCGCCCAGTTTTTGTCTGCGTTTGCCGACAATGCCATTTTGTTCACGGTGATTGCGATGGTGATGCACTCACATGAGTTAGCGACTTGGTACGTCCCTGCCTTGCAAAGCGCATTTTTAGTGGCGTTTGTGGTACTCGCGCCGTGGGTGGGTGGGTTTGCGGATAACCACGCCAAATCCAGGGTATTGATTATCGCCAATTTGATAAAGGCGGCGGGCGCAGTGCTTTTGCTCTGTAAGGTCGAACCGCTCCTGGCGTATTGTATCGTCGGTATGGGCGCGGCAGTTTACAGCCCCGCCAAATACGGCATCCTGCCTGAACTTGCAGGGCACGAATTCTTGGTGAAAGCCAATAGCTGGATTGAAGGCTCTACCATACTCGCCATCCTATTAGGCATGGTGGTGGGCGCGAAACTGGCGGATTACTCCGTAACGATGGCGCTTACATTAACCATAGCTCTGTTTATTGCTTCTGCCTTTATTACCTTGTTTTTACCTGTTCGTATTGCCAAAACAGAATCTTCGACATCCCAACTTATTGAATTCGGCAAACAAATAGGCCAATTTTTTACCACGCCACGTTCGCGTTTTGCCATTTTGGGTGCATCCTTATTTTGGGCATCGGCAGCCACGCTGAGGGTGATTATTGTCGCTTGGGCACCATTGGTCTTGATGTCGAAAAATGCCACCGAGATTGCCCAGCTCACCTTATTCCTCGCTGTTGGCATCATCGCAGGTTCCGCTATCGTCCCGCGCCTGATACCATTGGAACACCTGCGCCGCGCCAGAATCCCTGCCTACATCATGGCGGTGTTTATTTGCGTATTGAGCTTTACCGATAGCCTGTTACCGGCACGTTGTGTGTTGTTTGTTATCGGGATGATGGGGGGAATATTTATTGTGCCGATCAATGCCGCACTACAAGAACTAGGCCAACAAAGCATCGGCAGCGGCAGCGCGGTTGCGTTACAAAATTTTTTCCAGAACTTGGCGATGCTCGCCGCTGTCGGCACTTATACCTTTGCCACCGCGCACCAGGTTGATCCTGTTATGGCGATGCAAACTTTGGCTGTGTTGCTGTTTATCCTGACTTTTTTGGTATCCATGAAGTTACCGAAAAAAAATCGTAGGCCAGATTAGCGTAGCGTATAACCCGACAACATACTTCAAAAATACAAGAGCAGCCGATGAAACACAATATAATCAGTTTCGTTAAAGACGAAATATGGCTGTTACACGAACAAAAACTGCCGCCATTTAAAGCAGCAATCATCAAGTCGCTAAAAATAGCGCTGTTGTCTGCCCAAGGGTTTACCCGCGACCTGTGTCCGCTCAGGGCATCGGCATTAACATTATATAGCCTGTTGTCGATAGTGCCCGTCATTGCCATGCTGTTTGGTGTTGCCAAAGGCTTCGGTTTTGAGAAGACGTTGACGGAACGGTTGATTGAGCAAGCTCCTGAGCGAGATACGCTGGTATTACAGCTAATCAGTTTTGCACAAAACTTGCTTGACAGCACGAAAGGCGGGGTGGTTGCAGGGATTGGTATTGTCGTGCTGTTTTGGACTATTATCAGCCTGATTGGCAATATTGAAGAATCCTTCAACCACATCTGGAAAATACCTAGGGGGCGGCCATTAAACCGTAAATTTAGCGATTACTTATCCCTAATGTTGTTAGCTCCCATCATATTGATAGCGTCCAGCAGCATTACGGTACTCCTGAACACTGAGATAACCTGGTTAATAACCGTTATTGAATTACCGGAATTTGGTACGTGGCTGGTTATTAAAGCACTAGGCTTGCTGCCTTTACTGCTGATGATCGGTTTATTTACCTTTACGTTGATCTTTATGCCTAACCATAAAATCAGTTTCAGACCGGGGCTGATTGCCGGTGTGGTGACAGGTATTCTGTATTATCTGCTGCAATGGGCTTATCTCAGCCTACAGATCGGCGTGTCCAACTATAATGCCATTTACGGCAGCTTTGCCGCGTTACCCTTATTTGTCGTCTGGCTACAAGTGGGTTGGATGATCGTTCTGTTTGGTTGTGAGGTCGCATTTTTTCTGCAATATTATGAAAACTACCGGAACAATAACCGATTTTCCAACATCAGTTTTTCCCTGCAAAAAATCATTGCCCTGCAAATTACCCATTTGCTGGTCAAGAATTTTAGCCACTTGAATCAACCATTAACGGCAGATGACATAGCGGCAAGACTGCTTATCCCAATCGCCATTGTCCAGCCGATATTATTGAAATTAACGGCAAGCCATATCCTTGTCGAATTCAATATTCTCGAAGCAGAGGATGATGTTTACCAACCCGCCGTTGACACCAATATTTTGACGATTGCTTTTATAATTAATGCCTTAGAACAATGCGGTCAAAATAAGTTGCCTGATATTAACCAGGAATCACTGTTTATAGATGCTGCCAATGATTTCAGGAAATTAATGGAAACTTCTAAACAAAATTGTTTGTTGAAGGATATTTAAGGAAACCGCCGTAAACGTAATCATTCAAGCATTAAGATAATATCTTTTAGTTTTTTATAAAACAATGAACTAGAAGCCGTTCCTGCTTTACTAATTCTGGATTGCATTGCCTTCCAGTATAATTCCAAACACTTCTCCGATATTTCTTGAGTCATGCCCCAAAAAGCACCTTTCCAACGAGCAGCAGACGCACCTTCTTTGCCCACAAGTATCGTTAAATTCATTTTATACTGTTTAGTTCGCTTTCGGGGTCTACTGCTGTTGATGTTAATTTTTGAGACTGGGCAAGCGATAGGCAGTATCCTGGTACCCTATGCTATCAAAGCCATTATGGATGGTGTTGCCCAGAGTCCAAGCGGCGCAGTATTACAGAATCTGCATTATCCTTTACTGCTATTGGCAGGGTTAAACATTGCAGAAATACTGTTTAGCCGCGCCAGTGGTGCGGTATTGATTATCATGGGGCCACGCTTACGCCAGCGCACGACCAAAACTCTTTATGCCTATTTGCAATACCACGCACCGCGTTATTTTGGCAGTCATTTTGCGGGGGCTTTAGCCCATCGCATTAGTGAAACGGCAATGAGCGTCAACCACACAGTCTGGGCGGTGCTATGCGACTTTTGGCCTATATTGATTACCTTTGCCGTGTCCACTACCTTGTTGTTAAAAGTGCACCAAGGTTTAGGCTTAATGGTCGCAGGCTGGGTATTGGTCTACGTATTGCTTTCCTATTGGTTGGCAACGCGCTGTCAACCTTATGCACAGAGTTACGCAGCGACTCGTAGCCAGGTGAATGGCAAGATTGTTGATTCGGTCACCAATATTCTGAATGCCAAGTTGTTTGCACGGTTACAGTTTGAACGGGAATATCTAGACGGTTTTTTGGAAACGGAAGTGCAGACCGCACGCCGCACGTTTTGGTATATGGAGCGGGTACGTTGGTTTCAATTTATTTCCGCTGCATTATTGAAAGTGGGTACGGTGTATTATGCCTTAACCTTGTGGGACAGCGGTTTGATTAGCGTTGGTGATTTTACCATGTGCATTGGGTTGGCTTTATTGATCATTAGTGATGCCCGCAACCTATCGCGGCGGTTTTTGGAGTTTTTCGAATATGTGGGCAATATTGCGAATGGCTTGGACACCATCGTACAACAGCACGAGATTGTGGATGTACCTGGCGCATTGCCACTTAAGATCACGCGAGGCCGTATTGAATTCCGCAATGTGTGTTTCGGTTATGACCCTAAACAACTCGTTTTCGACAATTTTAATGTTGTGATTGAGCCGGGGCAGCGAGTAGGGCTCGTCGGATTTTCAGGTTCTGGTAAATCGACTTTTGTCGGTTTAATGCTGCGAAATTATGAGCCGCAAAGTGGGCAGATTCTAATCGATGGCATGGACATTACCCAGGTTCTGCAAGATTCGTTGCATGAACAGGTGAGTTTAATCCCGCAAGACCCCAGCTTGTTCCATCGCAGCCTGAAAGAAAACATCAGCTATGGCCGCTTGGAGATTGACGATGAGGCCATCGAAACTGCGGCATGTTTGGCACATGCCGATGAATTTATTCGCAACATGCCTGAAGGCTATAGCTCTTTGGTAGGTGAGCGCGGCGTGAAATTATCCGGTGGGCAACGTCAGCGAATTGCGATTGCGCGGGTGATTTTAAAAGATGCACCCATCCTGATTTTGGATGAAGCCACTTCTAGCTTGGATTCAATCACTGAGAAAACCATCCAAGAAAACTTGGATCGCGCCATGGGTCGTAAAACGGTCATTGCCATTGCACACCGTATGTCTACGATTGCCCATTTGGATCGGATTTTAGTGTTTGATCAGGGACGTATTGTCGAAGATGGCGAACACAGCCAACTCTTGGCTCGGCAAGGTTTGTATCATCGCTTGTGGAGTATGCAGGCTGGCGGTTTCTTACCGGATGAAGCGGAAATTGAATCCAGTGGGCTGTGACATTGTCCTAATTCGTAGCTGTAGGATTGTTTCAAATAAAAAACCGCCCCGAAGGGCGGCAAGTTAAATCATGAAGCCAATACCAGAATATTTTGTCAAATCAGGCAATTAACACTTTTCCCTGTTTGCGTTTACCAATCCCTGCCAAGCCTACCAGGGCTGAACCAAACAACCAGACCGCTGCTGGGATAGGTGTGGCCGCCGTCATCGCGAACGCTGCCGCATCGGAGCTAAAATTGTATCCGCTACCATTATGAGACCAAAACGAATAGGGATTACCTGCACCATTGCCCCAGATATTGATTTCAAGCCCGTTGCCAACAAATAACAAGCCATACCAATCGAGGTCTATAGCTGAGCCGTTATAGGTCATATTGTCGAATATAAACGCATTATAGGGACTATATGTTGGCGATACACCACCAGAAAACAACACATAAGTACCCATATCCGCTCCACTGGTCATAACCAGAGAGCCGCTGGTCGCAAAACCAGTTGCATCAGTCACTAAAGAGCCGCTACCAACGTTTGAACCCGCAGCAACATTAAATGAGTAGGTTGCAGCATTGGCGGTGGTATACAAACAAGCCAATACTACTAGTGCAATAATTTTTTTCATGATTCTTATCCCTATTAAAAAGTGAATAACGCAGTTTGTCCTTTTCATTCCTGGTTGCGTGAATCCTTGCCCAACTAAATCCTGTTCCGATGGAAATTCAGCTCTTGTTATGCTGCTTTCCAGTTGCTAAAAATTATACGTACTGCTCAGAATAATTTCTGTGAACCAGGTATCAATCGGTAGCTTTTTAATGTGATATGAGTCTCAAATTTGGAAGTAATACGGGCTTTAGCGATGACTATGTTGCACAAACTATCGAGTGGATGTGACGATTCACCACACTGGCTGTCTTATTTTTGTGTGAATCAGTGATACCAATTGCCAGCGACGCAAGTTTGCTTGTACAGCAGGAATGAGTTTTTTGAATTAGCTGAGATTCCCTGATGATTAGGGATGCAATGAGGTATTTGATAAAAAGCTGCGTTAATCGTGTGTAAGCCCTACACTATGTCAAAGACTGGGTATGTATCCAGTTTGGTGCTGTGTTTCTGCGATGGATTAAACAATTGTGTGAACCGGTTCGGATAACCAGAAAAAATAGTGTGACCTGCCTCCCTATTTATCATGCACTTATAGCACAATTGTGGGGTTCTGCTAGTATCAGTACCATCAAAAACCCCCAGATTCATTGGACGAAACCTGCCGCAAGACATCAATCGGCACTGGAAAGGCGCGTCCAGGGGCTTACCTTTTAAAGCAAATCCCAAGACCGATTACCGGATTGACCGACAGGTGGGGAAACCCACAAACCTAAACCACCTTATGCCGCTTATGTAAGGGTCTAGGTGTTCATACGGATAGGCAGGGTGGCTTTTTTAATACACTGCCGCACAATTTGATTGGCGGATGCCTTGTGCGAACGTATGACTGGATTGAGCCGATAGCCGACCGCTATGGAGCGGTAGGGGATGGTTAAGGCTAGAAACAAGATTAATTAATGCTAAAAATGATTTGTCAGGATCTATTTTATGAAACAAAGGCGTAGTTTAGTGGTTAAACAAATTCCTTCGGTCGATACCCGATGGTTATTACATCTTACTGTCTTGCAACTTTGAAAAATGAGGTCAGGAATGAATAAAGGAAATTACATAAACAAACTCACGCCAACCCAACGATATTTTATCTTTGGTTTTTTGGAGTTGGCATGTTTAGCTCTGCCAAAATGCAAAGGCAATGTCTCTTGGCGTGAAGAAGTCAAGTTACGAACAGGTGAAGTGATAACCGTTGAACGAACAGCCTTGCATATGTGTGGTGGGGGCGACTGAGTATCAGGAAGCCAAAGTAGTTATCCGATTCAATATAGTATCCGATTTAATGATCCATTCAATAAAGGCAAGTCTATTGAATGGCAATCGCAAAAAAAGGATTTAACAACTGCTGGCAATGCCGAACTTCCTTTAGTGTTTGATTTAACTGATTCAAAAACTTGGGTTATCTATACGCTTCGTGGGGTAGGTGAACGTTGCATTCGCTATGTGCCTTATCAGTTTGAGCAAGATAAATGGGTAGAAAAACCATTAACCGATCAACGTATTCCTGTACTTGGCAGCAATTTATATTTATCAGCTGATAGAAATTCTTTGAGTGGCATCGTTGAGCTTGCAGAAAAAGAAATAAGCCGTGCAAGTGTTGTATGGGTTTACAGGCAAGTAGGTTCATATCAGTTATCACCAAAATACTTTGAAGCAGAAAACCGAAGTCAAGTACCGCCGTTAAACAACAAAAAACGTTGCGTCTTTGATGAAGCTAGCCAAATTTACAAAATGATTTCAGCAGATGGAGATAAAAAATGACCGAACTTGAATTAATGTGACTTGCTTCTCAAGTATATAACGCTTCAGAAATTAATAGTCTTCCTAAGCCAAATGGTTGGACAGCGATAGCATACAATCCTGATTATAATTTTTCTGGCTTCTCGGCGGGTGCTTATAAAAATGGCAACCAAATTGTTATTTCTTACACAGGAACTAACAACGGCGTTGATTGGTTATACGGTAACTCAGCTGCTACTGGACAGCTTCCATCGTAGCAAGTCTATGAAGCCATGCGCTTTTATCTGGATATTAAAGCCGCCAATCCTGGGCGACATTCAGTTTTACTGGTCTTCTCTGGGTGGTGGTCTGGCATCATTGATGGCGGTATTTTTTGATACGCCTGCAACCGTATTTGATGAAGCTCCTTTTCAGCTTACTGCGCTTAACTCAATAATTCTGTCCGCTTTAGAACTAAGCTTATTGGCTGGGGGTTATACTGATCTTGATTTTGCAACCTATAATCTGTCTTTGGGAGTACTATTCCCGTTCCGGGAGAGTAATGTTAACCATATTTATTTGGAAGGTGAAATATTAGCGCCTATAAGATTTGCTTTTCCCACAATATCCGCTTCGGACACTAACATTTCAATGGGAGATTCAAACTTAAGTGCGCTTAATCGACATTCGATGGCTTTGATGACAGCCATGCAGGTAAACGAAGATTTCGCTACACTGATACGCGAATTACCTAATTTCGGCACCTACTTAACGGATTCAAATTGGTTTGGTAACGATTCACGCTCATCTGCACCAGATCTATTAAAGATGTTACTAAATGAGCAATACAATCAAGGAATAAACAATGGAAAACTGGCTCAATTTATTGCCGAGATAAATGCCTTGCGCGGCAATGACGGGGTTGCACAAAATAACGTCCTGATACAAGATGCCTTGATGGCAACGGTAATGAATTATTACTCCAACAAAGCACTTTCTGCTGCCAACAACTTGTTTACGCTGATAGGCAATAGCCTTAATTTCAAATATAGCGACATTGGCACTGAAAAACATTGCTCGTTCCCAAGCTTCCGGCTTGGGAATGTTGTTTTGCAAGCTCTTGCTTGCTTTATTTGGCTTGAAGCTAGAGCTTCAAATTAGGGGTTCCCAAGCTGGAGCTTGGGAACTAGCATAGTTTGAGAACGAGCTGCCTACCCTATCTTTTCCCGCTTTGCCGAACCATCTGCAATCTGGCAATCCTCCAACGAACACATCGGGGTATTCGCGCAGTTAATCCCTGCTTCATTGATGGCTTTTTGCATGGCGGCTATTTGTTCATCAAGCGAATTAATATGGTCGAGCATGTGGTTGATGGCATAAGCGACAGGGTCGGGCATGTCGGCGGTCATGCCGTAAGCATCAAAGCCCATTTTGCTGGCAATTTTGTCACGCTCGGTTTTTTTCATTTGCGCTTCGGGCTCTTTGTCCAGCTCAGGGTTGCTATCCAGCCAGCCGTATTGCGGTTTGTCTGCCTTAGCTTGCATATCAATGACATGACCTGGGATGCCGACTACCGTTGCACCCGCCGGTACGGCTTTAAGAATCACCGAGTTTGAGCCAATACGTGCACCCGCCCCAATTTCAATCGGCCCCAGCACTTTAGCACCCGCACCTATGACGACACCATCATGCAAAGTAGGATGGCGTTTACCTTTGTTCCAGGTCGTGCCGCCCAGCGTAACGCCGTGGTATAAAGTGCAATCATCGCCAATAATAGCGGTTTCACCAATCACCACACCCATACCGTGGTCGATAAAAAACCGCCGTCCGATTTGTGCGCCGGGATGAATTTCAATACCCGTCAACCAGCGGCTGATATGCGAAATAATTCGCGCCAGCAATTTAAACCCTGCATTCCAACAGGCATGGCTGATACGGTGTATTTGCACGGCATGAAATCCTGGGTAAGCCGTCACGACTTCCAGTACCGATTGGGCGGCGGGGTCACGTCCAAATACACAGGCTATATCTTCTTTTATCCGTTCTAACATTATTGGCTCCGCTTTGTTTTAGCTTTGTTGCCTTGCGACATTCTTAAAATACCTCTAAGTATATCTAGTTCCTTACTATCCATTTGATTCCGATTATAAATTCGGCGCAAACGCCGCATGATAGAATTTGACTTATCGGGGTGCATAAAACCTATATCCACCAAAGCCTCATGCAAATGACCATAAAAAGATTCCATTTGTTCAGCCGTAGCGAGCGGAATGTCGCCTTTATCACCGATTTTGTTGGTTTCCTGAACGCCTGCAGCTACAAATAATTCATAACAAATGACTTGCACGGCGGCGGCGATATTCAGGGAACTGTATTCGCTGTTGCAGGGAATCCGCAGCAAGTGGTGACATAAGTCCAATTCGTGATTTTTCAAGCCCGAATTTTCCCGGCCAAACAGGATAGCGACCTGATTGCCCGGTTCATGGATGACGATTTTCTCCGCGCATTCACGCGGTGTTAGCTCAGGCCAGCTTATCGTCCGGCAACGCGCACTCGCCCCTAACACCAACTGGCAATCGGCAATGGCTTCCGGCAAAGTCTCGTAAATCTTGACAGAAGCCAGGATGTCATCCGCACCTGAAGCCCTTGAAGTCGCCTCGGCACTCGGAAAAATTTTGGGATTGACCAGGCAAAGATTACCCATCGCCATATTCTTCATCGCCCTGGCGACCGCGCCGATATTGCCGGGATGCGAGGTTTCGACCAATACAATCTTGATATTAGAAAGAAACGCTTCCATTGTTTAAAAAAGCAGCCAGTTTATCAAAAGATTTGTTATCCTAATCAGGTTTCTAACCGCTCATTATACAATCAACCTATGCAACCCATGCTCAATATCGCCATCCGTGCTGCTCGCAGTGCTGGCGACCTCATCCTCCGTTCCTCCGACAACATCGGCCAGCTCAATATCGACCAAAAAGGCAAGAATGACTATGCCAGCGAAGTTGACCGCGCAGCAGAACGGGAAATCATCAATATCATCCGAACAGCTTACCCCGACCACGCCATTCTCGCCGAAGAAAGCGGACTGCACCAAGGCAACGATTTTGTCTGGGTGATCGACCCGTTGGACGGCACCACCAATTTCCTGCATGGCTTTCCGCAATATGCGGTATCCATCGCCTTAAAATATAGAGGCAGATTGGAAGTTGCCGTTATTTATGACCCCTTACGCGACGAACTATTTACCGCCAAACGTGGCGGTGGTGCTATGTTAAATAGCCGCAGGTTGCGGGTGACCAACCAAACCAGCATGAAAGGTGCATTGATCGGCACGGGCTTTCCCTTTAAGACCGACCTGCATTTAGATGCTTACATCGGTATGTTCAAAGCCATTACCACAGAAGCCGCCGGTATTCGCCGTGCGGGAGCAGCCGCGCTGGATTTGGCTTATGTTGCCGCAGGTCGTTTAGATGGCTTCTGGGAAATCGGCGTAATGGAATGGGATATGGCGGCAGGTATTTTGCTAATCAAGGAAGCAGGCGGTGTAGTAACTGACTTTTCTTTTAATGACAACTATCTAACATCAGGCAATGTTATTGCTGGTAGCCCCAAGATGCACCAGATGATGTATCAGCTGATTGAGCCGCATGTGACGGATAATTTGAAGTGATTTGAGAACGCCATTCCGGCATGGATTGCAGAATATACCCTCCCTTTTCTATTAGCCGGACTGGACATGTTGCCCCGTCCGAAGCGTTTCAGCATAGATCAAGAAAATAACCAGCAAACGTTTGGGACGGGGTTTAAACCCCGTCCCGCGTTATGTCTTAATCCACTCTACCTGTAAGCTGAAATCTGGGAATCAACCCAGCTTATTACTACTTGTTTTTATTGCGCTCGTTAACTTCCTTGATGACTTCATCTGCCACGTTTTTAGGGCACGGCATGTAATGCGAGAACTCCATGGAGAACTGACCGCGACCAGATGTCATGGTACGCAAATCACCGATGTAACCGAACATTTCGCTCAATGGCACATCAGATTTTACGCGCACACCCGTAATACCTGGATCTTGCGATTTAATCATGCCACGACGGCGGTTAAGGTCGCCGATGACATCACCGACGTGGGCATCCGGCGTGAAGGTGTCCACTTTCATGATCGGTTCGATCAATTGTGGGCCAGCTTTTGGAATGGTTTGACGGAATGCGGCTTTGGCAGCAATTTCAAACGCTAACGCAGACGAGTCAACCGCATGGAATGCACCGTCAGTTAAGGTAACTTTAAAATCTAAACAAGGGAAACCAGCTAAAACGCCTTTGTCCAACATGTTTTTAAAACCTTTTTCAACCGCAGGCCAGTACTCGCGTGGTACGTTACCACCGGTAACCGCTGACACAAATACAAAACCACTACCCGGCTCACCTGGCTCAATGATGTAGTTGATTTTACCGTATTGACCAGAACCACCCGATTGCTTTTTGTGGGTGTATTCATCTTCAACGAGTTTGGTAATGGTTTCGCGGTAGGCCACCTGTGGTTTACCGACGATAACATCTACACCGTGGGTACGTCTTAAGATGTCAACTTTGATGTCAAGATGCAACTCGCCCATACCTTTAAGAATGGTTTCGCCGCTGTCTTCATCAGTTTCTACGTGGAAAGAGGGATCTTCCTGAATCATTTTGCCCAATGCGATACCCATTTTTTCAGATGCCGCTTTATCTTTCGGGCTAATCGCCAGCGAGATAACGGGATCAGGGAATACCATCGGTTCTAATGTTGCAGGGAATCTCGGATCACATAGCGTGTGTCCGGTTTGGATATTCTTCATACCCAAAACCGCAACAATATCGCCAGCTTGTGCGGAATCCAATTCATTACGATCATCGGCGTGCATTTCAACAATACGGCCAATACGTTCGGTTTTGCCAGTGAAGGTGTTGAGTACGTTGGTGCCTTTTTCCAGCTTGCCACAATAGATGCGCAGGAAAGTTAACGCGCCATAGCGGTCATCCATAATCTTGAATGCGAGTGCGCGTAATGGCTTATTGGCATCGACTATTGCAAACTCACCAGTAGGGTTGCCTTCAAGATCAACTTCAGGCTGAGGTTTAACTTCAGTTGGGCAAGGCAGGTAATCGATAACGCCGTCCAACACTAACTGTACACCTTTGTTTTTGAAAGAAGAACCGCAGAAGGTCGGGAAGAAATCGAGGTTGATCGTACCCTTACGTATACAGCGCTTGATGGTCTCAATATCAGGTTCTACGCCATCCAGATATTGTTCCATAACATCATCAAATTGGTCGGCAACTTGGTCGATCATTTTTTCGCGCCATTTTTCAACGTCCGCAACCATATCGGCAGGTACATCTTCTATATGGTAATTCATTGGGTCACCGGAATCGTCCCATATCCAGGCTTTGCGGGTAAGTACATCCACAACGCCGACAAACTGGTCTTCGGTGCCAATAGGCAAGGTCATAACGACAGGCACTGCACCCAATACTTGTTCAACCTGCTTAATCACGCGATAGAAATCAGCCCCAATACGATCCAGCTTATTGATGTAGATAACGCGAGCAACTTCAGAGTCATTCGCATAACGCCAATTGGTTTCTGATTGCGGCTCAACCCCACCAGAACCACAGAACACGCCGATACCGCCATCGAGAACCTTCAAGGAACGGTACACTTCGATGGTGAAGTCAACGTGGCCTGGGGTATCAATAATGTTAAACCGATAATCCTTCCAGAAACAGGTAGTCGCTGCGGATTGTATGGTAATGCCGCGCTCACGTTCTTGGTCCATGAAATCGGTGGTGGTCGCACCGTCGTGCACCTCACCAATTTTGTGGATCTTTCCGGTCAGCTTTAAAATCCGCTCGGTGGTCGTGGTTTTGCCGGCATCAACGTGCGCGAATATACCGATGTTTCTGTAAAGCGATAAATCTGTCATAGTTTTACTCTATATGTGGGCATGAAAACTTTTTTGGAGACCCCGCCTGGATAGCGTCTCTTAAGGGTTCTAAACTTGGCCAAGTGCGCCGACTAAGTGCGGCAAATCTAAATCCTGCCCAGCCAAGTTTTGAAAACCGCGTATTTTAACCTAAAATCCTTACAATAATACAGAAATCCTATCGAATTTGTTGTGGTAACATTCTCGTAACCTTAATAAGGCTCATTCTGTGCTTAATTTGGGCAATTTAATTCGGACAATTTGGCTACACTACGACTATGAAGATCATCCAAAATAAGTTATCACCCAGCTAAAAGCCCAGTGGACTTATCTAAAAAAATCTTATTCGCTGGCGATCCGCACGGAAATTTCAAGCCGCTGATAGCCGCAGTACACCAGCACAAACCCAAAGCGGTCGTGTTGTTGGGGGACTATGACCTGGAATCACCCCTAGAAACCTCCCTGCAAGAGATTGTCGAACTGACAGAAATCTGGTGGATTGCTGGCAATCACGATTTTGAAACGCCTGACAAGCACCACAACCTGTTCCATTCCACGCTGGCACATAAAGGATTGCACTTGAAAGTGGCTGATATTGCAGGTATCCGCATAGCTGGCTTAGGCGGTATTTTTCTAGGTCGCGTATGGTATCCGCCGCAAACACCCAAATGGGCAAACAAACAGCAATATATTGATGCCCAACGCCCCCACATCAGGGGCGGCGAAATGCCATTAAAATACCAGTGCGCTATCTGGCACGATGAATTTCATGCACTCGCGCAGTTAAAAGCAGACATTTTAGTCACCCATGAAGCTCCTGGATCACATAAGCACGGGTTTTCGGTTATTGGTGACCTGGCCTCAGCAATGGGCGTAAAACATATTTTTCACGGACATCTACACGAAAATTATGCCAAGGTCATCAAACATAGTATCCAGGTTTACGGGGTTGCAAATGCGGCGGTTGCGGATTTGGCGGGGAATACAATTAGCGTTTGATATTCTTAGACAAAAGCAGCCTGTATGAAATGTAACGCAATACCGGAAATCGAAGCCACGAAAACCCGGATTCCGCAAGCTCCATCCAGGCTTGCTACGACGACGAATCCCACCTCGTCAAGTCAATAACCGACGACACCAGCCCTGTTCGGCAAGGACACCGAAACCTTTACCCTGGACGGCGTGGGCAACCGCATAGAACACAGCAAGAACGTAGGAAGCTGGGAGTACGATGCCAACAACCGCCTCACCGAAAAAGGCTTGTTGCTGGGCAAAACCAGCTACAGCTACGACCCCACAGGCAACCTCACTCAAAAAACCCAAGGCGGTAACAGCACCCACTACAGCTACGACAGCCAAAACCGACTCATCCAAGTCAGTGATAAGGACAACAACCCCATCGCCCGCTACGGCTACGACCCCTTTGACAGAAGGATTTGGAAAGAAGCCTACCGCAACAAGGACGGCGCGCCCCTAAGCCAGCCCAAGCGCAGTTATTACCTGTACAGCGACGAAGGCCTGATTGCCGAAGCCAGCCAAGCCATCAATCCCCTTCTCCCCGTGGGAGAGGGCCAGGGTGAGGGGCAAAACGTAACAGCCACCACAGCGCCAACCATCACCACCCAATACGGCCCAAGGCCAAACGGCGAATTCACCACCGCCACCCTTTTCATCAAGACCAAGAACAGCGCAGGCCAAAACACCATCGCCTATTACCACCACGACCACCTCGGCACGCCTATCCAGGCCACTGACCGCAGCGGTATTGTCGTCTGGTCGGCGCAGTACAACGCTTTTGGGAACGTAAACATCACCACGCCCATTGCAACCGAGGACAAGCCCACCATTGAATCCAACCTGCGCTTCTCCGGGCAAGTCGAGGATGCCGAGACTGGGCTATACTATAATTGGCACCGCTATTATGACCCGGAGTTAGGGAGGTATGTGACGGCGGACCCGATTGGGTTGGAGGGGGGGGTTAATTTTTATGCATATGTCAATGGGAATCCGGTCAATGCGGTCGATCCCACTGGGTTGTTTGCACAAACATTGCCTTGGGTTGAACCCGTCATAGCTTACTGTTGGGTGAACCCGCTTATCTGTGCGGCTGTGGTGGGTGGTGGAGTAATAATTAGTGAAATTTGGGGTGAAGAATACCCAGGTGTATACGATGATTTACAAAAAGATATTGAATACCGTGCAAACAATAGGCAGTATAAAAATCGATGTAATGAAAAAGTTCCACCAGGCCTTACTGATCCTTGCGAAATAGCTAAATGGAAACTACAAAGAGCGTTGGACTGTAAAGCATTAAGGGATGCCAACACTAAAAAATGGCATGGTGGTAAGGATGATCGACACAATCCTCAACTTCATGATGATAACAATGGTGCAATAGACAGGGCACGAAAAGCAGTTGAGCGGCACTGTAAAAAGTGTTGATATTTTTAGAGTATAGAGGTTGATATGGAGAGTTTTACTTATTCAGACTTTATAAAGTATTTTTTTGATAGATCAGACCAAGGCAAAAATGAAAAGTGGTTTTTTCAAGAGGACTATGAAGATCCTGTATATAACCCTGATGACCCTCTGTCTAACAAAACTTTATTTATTCGATATTTCTGTATGGCTTTTCAAGAGATTGAAAAGCTATCTAAAGCCTTTTCGGAAAAACAGTTTTTTTGTGGTCTTCAATATATGATTGATTCGAACTGTGGCGGGTCTTTTCCAGAGTATTTTTTCACGGAAGAAGTGCCGCTTTCAGACAGAGTGAAAGCAGTATCGCTTATGTTTGAAGTATTTGAAAAAGTTTTTGATAAAGTATGTTCGAATAATCCAGAACCCGAAGATTTAGGTGAGATTTCCTATAACCGCTTGTGTTTTATGTGGTGGGATATGTTTTCGACTGAGGCAATGGATCATGCACCTGACATAAAGCAAATCAGTTATGCAATATTGAAGAATTTAGACAAGATATTGTCGCTCGATAATGTAATGTGTAAAAAATCGGCATTGCATGGTTTGGGGCATTTATGCTCAGATTATTTGGAAAAAATCGAGGGAATCTTTAATTGTCATGAAAAAGAAATTCCAGAATGCCTACAGGAGTATGCATCTAGAGCTATTCGTGGTTATGTGGAATAACGACGAACCCGTAAGATGGGTAGAGTGAAACGAAACCCATCAAAATCGGCGGCACGGTGTTATGGCTATTGGCGGGCGGTTGGGAGGGCACCGAACGCGTGACGGGGTATGTACACCGTCACTCACGTTTTGCCGACGGTGACGTTGTTGAACCACGCCGAAACCCTACGAACGGGGCAACATGCCCCGTCCGGCGGGGAAGCAGCAGGAGATTCTTGTGGCTGTAAGAAGTAACCTACCGACGCTAACGCCTGAACGAGCCAGAGTGCTTTTGTCTGAATGGTTCGCTTCAAGACATGCTACAACAGTAGTATTTAGAGAGGAAACGAATCCAAAAAACGATCCTCATGACGATTATTTGATTAGCTATGAGGCAATTTTCGAACCAAAATCATTAGAACAAGCATACGTTCATATTGGGGTAACACCGGACGGCTACGTGGCAATTGGGTTTGAAAGACGGAAACGTATCGCTGAACGCTTAGGTGCTAAAAATTCGAGTGTTCGCTTTGCGGCTGGACACGAGCCATGTTTCATTAGCGAGTCATGTTTGCTTGCGATCCTTGACTTAATCGCAGATGGTCAAATTGCGATTGCCCCAACAGCCATTCCGTTGATTGGTTTAATTTCCACCAAAGCTAAAGTGCTTCAAGATGTTTTGGAAGAGCTTATTTCGAAGGGTTACTCTTCAGTTAGTTGGTTTAATGGAGTTAGCCAAACTGAATTCTCAGAAAAAGGGCGTTTGTTCCAGTTCAACCGATGGAAGTGAAAACCTGTAAGTCGGAAGCGGCGTTAGCCGTGTTCCGACGAATGTACCCCGCCGACCTTTTTCCATACCCTGCCTGGGGTCTCAAAGGCAACGCGTAAGATGGGTAGAGCATCACGAAACCCATCAAAAACGGAGTCACGGTCTTGTGGATATTGATTGGGGGCTTGAAAGCCGAAAAACCCGTAAGTCGGATTAAAAGATGCTGGCGTAAGGCGGATTCGCGCCAGCAATCCGCCACAAACGGAATCTGTGAGACTGAATATGCCTCTGACATTTCCAGACATGGGTTTTGGGTTAGGTTGCATGGTTGAAGGTTGTGCATTGTTTGGCATGGCGGATTGTCGCTCTGCTCCGAATCCGCCTTACGCAAACTGAACCTTCACGAGAAATGGGCGGGCTGGAGGAAGTAACGATGCCGGACCGAACGCGTGACGGGGTATGTTACCCCGTTACTCACGTTTTGCCGACGGTGGCGTTGTTGAACCCTATCGAAATGTTACGAACGGGGCAACATGCCCCGTCCGGCTGGGAGATAATGCTAAACAAGTATGGGAAAATTGTAAGAAGAAACAAGATGATTGTAACAAGTGTCCTTAGGTATTTGCTGTGCGTGATATAACTTTTTTTGATAATTTTTTTAAAATTATCTGTGAAAATATAAATGACAAGGATATTGAATCGTTAAAGTCAGTAATTGATCCTTCTGCTGAGTTTTTAGAGCCTAAGTGTCTAGAATATATTATAAATCCTTTAAGTCGCCGAAGATTTCCGTATGAAAAACCCTTAAATACCGAAGAGCGTATTTCAATTTCGACAGAACGTCTCCTTAGCAAAAAAGATCCTTTTTCGGAAATTGGCCGTATAGCTTCTTGTATTGAAGAATTCATTGGTGTCGAATCTATATCGGCATCTCTTTCGCCTTGGATGAGCGTTTATTTACTATCTTTGCAAATTTATCGTGATGCTATTGAGCCAACAGTTGAAAATGATAATTATATCTTGACTTTAACTAAGATTGCAGTCAATTCAGACAATAACTTACTTATTGATGTAGTCATCAGATTTTATATATTTGTTTATGAAAGTGTTAAGGATTTTGAAGAATATGAATCAGTTTATTTGGTTAAAGCATTATGTATAGTAATCAAACTATCAATATCTAAATTAACAACAGTTCATGCACAATATGAAAGCATTTTTGAGGAAAAGTTTAAAGATTATGAAATTGATGATATATGGAAAAGAAATGAAAAAGAATGGAATGAATTAGGGTCGTAGGTTGGGGTGAGGTACGAAGTCCGTAAGGCGGAAGCCGATAGGCGTTCCGCCGGAGATGCACGATGATTGATTCCGACGGAAACGGTTGACGGTTTTTTGGCGATATGCTCTTTGGTTTTGGTGGTCGTTTGGCCATGACGGATCACCCTCGCGGGCACGAACGCGTGACGGGGTATGTTACCCCGTTACTCACGTTTTGCCGACGGTGACGTTTTTGAGCTACGTCAAAACCCTACGAACGGGGCAACATGCCCCGTCCGGCTATGGCGCACTCTCGTAAATGCAAATGTGTGTCACCTTCATCAGGCGGAATACGCTACGCTATTCGTCCGTGCTGTCTTAGGCGCAGCCATGCGAAAACTGGTGCAGATTTGTTATGGTGTCCTGAAACACCAACAACCCTATCAACCGCAAGTCGGATGATTCTCCGCTTTCGATTGATTTGGAGAGATGGTATCTACGCACTGAATAAGCCATTAAAGCTGATTTAATCTTGTCTGATTTTTTTAGCCAGTGTTTCAGCATAACCCGTATAACTCCTAGGAGTTAGCTCTAACAATCCTGCCTTAGCAGCTTCTGGAATATCCAGTTTCTCAATAAACAAGCGCAATTGCTCTGGCGTTATCCGTTGGCCTCGGGTCAGCTCCTTTAGCTTTTCATAAGGTTTTTCGATGCCGTAGCGGCGCATCACGGTTTGGATGGGTTCTGCCAGGACTTCCCAATTGGCATTGAGGTCGGCTTCGATAACTTCTGGGTTAATCTGCAATTTTGAAATACCTTTTAAGGTGGCTTGGATGGCAATGCTGGTATGGGCGATGCCGACACCGATATTCCTTAATACCGTGGAATCGGTCAGGTCGCGTTGCCAACGGCTTATGGGCAATTTCTCCGCCAGAAACGTAAACATCGCATTAGCCAAACCGAGATTGCCTTCGGAATTTTCAAAATCTATCGGGTTGACCTTATGCGGCATGGTGGACGAACCCACTTCGCCTGCCACGGTTTTTTGCTTGAAATAACCCAAGGAGATGTAGCCCCAAACATCGCGGTCAAAATCCAGCAATATCGTATTGAAGCGGGACAAGGCATGGAAATATTCCGCCATGTAGTCATGCGGCTCGATCTGGATGGTGTAAGGGTTAAACTGCAAGCCTAGCGATTCAACGAATTGTTTGGCAAAATCCGGCCAATCGACTTCGGGATAGGCTACAGCGTGGGCATTATAATTGCCGACAGCGCCATTGATTTTGCCTAGTAACTGTACGGCTTCAAGTTGTGCCTTTTGGCGGGATAAGCGGGCGACAACATTGGCGAATTCCTTACCCACTGTCGTCGGTGTTGCCGATTGCCCGTGCGTGCGCGACAGCATCGGCTGGTTCGCAAATTCCACGGCGCATTGCTTGATGGCTGCTATGCAGGCTTGCATTTGGGTGAGCATCACGTCTCGCCCTTCCTTCAACATTAGCGCATAAGACAGGTTGTTGATGTCTTCCGAGGTGCAGGCAAAATGGATGAATTCGCTGACTTGTTCCAGTTCGTCAGTACCCGCGATTTTTTCTTTCAGGAAATACTCGACCGCCTTGACATCGTGGTTGGTGGTCTTTTCGATATCCTTGATCCGCTGGGCATCGGCTTCCGCAAAATGGCTGACGATGTGTTCCAAAACCTGGTTGGCATCGTCGCTAAACGAGTTGACTTCCACGATTTTAGGATGCTTCGCCAAGGCTTGCAGCCAACGGATTTCGACCAACACACGGTAACGTATCAGGCCGAATTCGCTGAAAATGGGGCGCAAGTCTTCGACCTTGTTGGCGTAGCGTCCGTCAATTGGAGAAATGGCGGTTAGCGTAAAGTAGCTCATGGCTTTATCCGGTTGTAGTAATTAAAGTGAGTTGATTCCGTTGATAGTTCCAAGCTCACCACGAACGGAATCAACAAGTCACCGTTCGTTCTGTCGAAGGTCATGTCCAGATTTTTCAAGTGTTAGCCCTGGATTCAATAATGCCACCACCCAGGCAAATTTCACCCTGGTAAAACACCACGGATTGCCCAGGGGTTATCGCACGTTGTGGTTTGTCGAAGCTTACCCTACAGCGGTCTTCGCCCAATGGCTCAACCCGGCAAGCCTGGTCTTGTTGTCGGTAACGGGTTTTCGCCGCGCATTCAATGCTTTGTGTTAACGGCTTGTTATTGCACCAGTCCAATCGGCTGGCTTCAAGGGTATTATGCAGCATTAATGGATGGTCGTGGCCTTGGCCGACGATTAGGATGTTATTTGCCAAGTCCTTATCCAGCACGTACCAAGGTTCATCCGGCGCATCTTTTACGCCACCGATACCCAAGCCTTGGCGCTGCCCCAAGGTGTAATACATCAGGCCTTGGTGAGTGCCAATGTGCTGACCTTCCGGTGTAAGCATTTCGCCGGGCTGGGCGGGCAAATAACGCTGCAAAAATTCTTTGAATTTGCGCTCGCCGATAAAGCAGATTCCCGTGCTGTCTTTTTTCCGGCAATTATCAAACCCGGCTTGTTGCGCCAGTTGGCGGATTTCCTTTTTATGCAGGTGGCCGATAGGGAACAGGGTCTGTGCCAACTCGTGTTGCTTCAAGGTGTACAGGAAATAACTTTGTTCCTTATCGGGATCAAGCCCCTTCAACAAGAAATAGCCGTCGTCTTTTTCACTGACTCGTGCGTAATGTCCCGTAGCGATGAAGTCTGCACCTAAATCTTCGATGGCGTAATCCAGGAAAGCCTTAAACTTGACGTACTTGTTGCACAGGATGTCGGGATTGGGCGTGCGTCCGGCCTTGAATTCGGACAGGAACACTTCAAATACGTCATCCCAATATTCGGCGGCGAAATTGACGGTTTTTAATTCGATGCCGAGCTTATCACATACTTGCTGCGCGTCAGCGAGATCTTCCATCGCCGTGCATTGTTCTGTGCCGTCATCTTCTTCCCAGTTTTTCATGAACAGACCCGTTACTTGATGGCCTTGCTCCAGTAATAACAGGGCGGTCACGGACGAATCAACACCGCCCGACATGCCGACGACTATGTGCTTAGGCATGTTTCAAATCAATAAAGGTTTTCAGCAAAGCCAAGGGATAGCGTTGACCGCTGAGGTATTCGTCAACCGCAATCGAAACCAAGGGGCTGCGTAAGCGATGTTTCTGTTCGTGAATTTCAGTGCGCGTCAGCCAATGCGTAGCGACAATGCCTTCGTCTAGGGGATGAGTAGGGTCATGACTATGGCATTGCCCAGAAAAACAACATCTTAGGAAACTCGGTGCGCGTGGGTTTTTGCGCCAAAGTTGGATCGATAAGATCTGTTCAGGCTCAAATTGCCAGCCGGTTTCTTCCAAGGCTTCGCGTTTCACAGCATCGATCAGGCTTTCGTTTTCCTCAAGATGCCCGGCGGGCTGGTTGAATTGCAAGCCATTCGAGGTATGTTCCTCAACCAGCAAAAACCGCCCATCCCGCTCAATGACAGCAGCAACTGTAACGTGTGGTTTCCACACCATTATTCTTTCCGACAAATTAAACGCCTATTTTACAAGATTTACTACATCTGTTATGGAAAGATTTAAATCAAGCACGTTATAGATCAGGGTTGTTTTGAACTTTTTAACTTTTCCTATCCACATAAGCTCAGTCAGTAAGCTAGACGCAACTGGCTTCTACTACTTACAGATTGAACTATTTCACACTTACGATGTGAAGTTTTTCACAGACTTGAAGCTTAATCCTCACTAAACTAAACCCTACTAGAACAAGCTTTCAACTCAACATACACACGTTGAATTTAGTTTTAATAGTTTAATCTTCGGGTTTACATGGATTACAAATCCGAAGCACGACAACACCGGATAAAACCCTATAGGTATTTATACCTATTGTAATTTATTTTAAATGAGTTCAAATTAGCAATTGTTTAATTAACTCACGATTTTGGGTTCGCTTTGCGGTAACATGATTAACCGTCAGCCGTACTGCATTTAGTGTGACTTACTAGATAAACCCATAATTGAAATCAAGCATTACCGTTAATTTAGCTTTTGCTGGACAGCTAGGAAAATAAATTAAAAGGGATTCTGAATGAGTAGATAGGCATTAATAACTATCTGACTCGGTTTTTTTAACTTCAATCATGAGGTTATGTATGAAAAATTTTAATTTAATGGAAAATCAGATGAACATTAAACATAAATCCCATCTATTTATAACAAAAGAACCCGATCTACCAGATTTTAAAGGGAAAAATATTCCTTTTTTATCTAACGTATCTGAAAGTGGTCTAGCCGAATTAATGCTAAAAGCTAAAACTGTACGCTATGTGAGAAAAGAAGTTATTGCCACAGAAGGTAATCCGAATTCTTTGTTTTTACTTTTCTTAGGTAAGGTTTCTGTCAGTAGGATTGATGCCGAAAAAAGCACCGAAGTAAAGTTTCAAATCCAGGAACCGAG
This sequence comes from Methyloglobulus sp., assembly GCF_964779595.1. NCBI lineage: Bacteria > Pseudomonadati > Pseudomonadota > Gammaproteobacteria > Methylococcales > Methylococcaceae > Methyloglobulus > Methyloglobulus sp. Next base: position 50,355 of record NZ_CBAROL010000012.1, on the reverse strand, counting down.
TTCTAGCTTTAGCGAAATTGCCCTGCTGACTGACGATCTACGCTCAGTCTCCATTGTTACTTTGGAAAACACTGTCTTTTCAGTTATTTTGAAGACCGATTTTAATGACTGGTTGAGGAAGTATCTTGATGTGAAATTAGCATTTCTGCCCGTGCTAAAGGAACGTTTAAATAGTTGATTACCCAGTTCACGTAAGCACAACGAGTAAATCGTAGGGTAGCTTCGCTTTAGCAATCCACAAAATCGAAGCTACGACAATAATGTGGCGGGGGTATGCTAAAGCGTAAAGCTTTACTGCCTTGTCACCGATTGTTTCCAAACACACGCACCACTGACCTTTTCAATAGCCTCCAGACGTTGCTGATGTTCTGTCAACTCTGCTTCGTTGCAATAAATGACGGTTAAAGCGGATCTGCTACTGGATAGCTGTTTGGGTTTGTGGGTACTTCCTGATGCGCGGCTTGCTGCTTCGCCTTCATCTAACAACGACGATTGACCACCCGTCATTAATAAGAATACGTCTGCCAGAATTTCAGCATCTAGCAACGCACCGTGCAATTCCCTGTGGCTGTTGTCGATAGCGTAGCGTTTACATAAAGCATCAAGACTGTTGCGTTGCCCTGGGTGTTTTTTTCTGGCAAAAGCCAAGGTATCGAACACGGTGCTGTAGTCTGTCAAGGTTCTGGCTTTATCGTTTAACCGCGCAAATTCATGGTTAATAAAGCCTACGTCAAACGGTGCGTTGTGAATGACCAGTTCTGAGCCGTTTATGAAGGCAACAAAATCGTCGAGAATATCAGCAAACCGAGGTTTGTTTTCCAGAAATTGATTGGTAATGCCATGCACTTCAATCGCGCCTTGGTCAATGTTGCGGTCTGGATTGATATAAACGTGAAAGCGGTTGCCTGTGGCACGGCGATTGATAAGTTCGACGCAGCCAATTTCGATGATTCTATGTCCATCTTGAGGACTGAGTCCGGTGGTTTCGGTATCTAGGACGACGATGCGGTTTGATACGACGGGGGTTAGCATTATGTAGCTTTTATGCGAAGTATCTGCCAGATTCTAAACAAACGGATTTTCAAGAACAATAGTCTCATCCCGTTCTGCACCTGTGGATAAAATCGTCACTTTTACTCCGACCAGTTCTTCAATGCGCTTGATATAAGCCTTGGCATTGTAGGGTAAGGCATTAAAGTCGGTGACTCCAGCAGTCGCTCCACTCCATCCAGGCATTTCCTCGATAATCGCTACGCATTGCTGGTATTGTTCAGCACCCAGCGGGGCGGTTTCAGTCAGTTTTCCGTTCAGTTTATAGCCCGTACATATACCGATAGTGGACAGACCGTCGAGTACGTCCAGCTTGGTCAGGCAGATTCCGCTCAGGCTATTGAGCTTTGCCGATTTCCGCATAGCGACCGCATCAAACCAGCCCGTGCGCCGTTTACGGCCTGTGGTCGCGCCAAATTCGTGACCTTTGGTGCCAAGATGCTCACCGTTGGCATCGTGCAATTCCGATGGGAATGGGCCGTTGCCTACGCGGGTTGAGTAGGCTTTGGTGATACCTAATACATAATCCAGGTCAAGTGGCCCGATACCGCTGCCGGTCGCCGCACCGCCTGCGGTGGTGCTGGATGAAGTGACGTAGGGGAATGTGCCGTGGTCTATATCTAATAACGCGCCCTGTGCGCCTTCAAATAACAGATTTTTACCTTGCTCTTGGTACGCGTACAAGGCTTCACTAACATCGCACAACATTGGCTTGACCATCTCACCTAGCTTAAGTGCTTCATCCAGCGTCTGTTGATAATCGACAGCTTCGACCTGGTAGTAGCCAGTCAGCATGAAATTATGGTACTCCAGCAACTCTTTCAGCTTTTCGGCAAAAATCGTAGGATTTAACAAGTCCCCTGCCCTTAAGCCCCGCCGTCCTGCCTTGTCTTCATAGGCAGGACCAATGCCGCGCCCAGTCGTACCGATAGCCTTGCTACCACGGGCTTTTTCTCTAGCCTTATCGACTGCAACATGCACAGGTAATATTAAAGTGCAGGCTTCGCTGATTAACAGGCGGTTTTTGACCTGAATTCCGGCAGTTTCCAGAAATTCGATCTCTTCCATCAAAGCATTCAACGACAACACCACGCCATTGCCGATCATGCACTGGACATTCTCCCGCAGGATGCCGGACGGAATCAGATGCAACACGGTTTTCTTACCTTTGATGACCAGGGTGTGGCCGGCATTGTGTCCGCCCTGAAAACGGACGACGGCATGTACTTGCTCGGTCAACAAATCAACCAGCTTGCCCTTGCCTTCGTCACCCCATTGGGTACCTATTATTACGACATTCTTTCCCATGTTTATTCCAAGCTTAATTTTCTAATGTCCGAACAACCCAGTTTTTCTGGTCTAGCTCCAAAACAGCCGTACAAGCTAATTCTTTTGCTGCGCCTGTTTGTCCAGGTAATTGCTGAATCACGATTTGACCTTGAGCGCGTAAATCCCTGATTTTTTCATTTAGCGCGTTATCTTTCTGATAAGGTGCAAATATGCGTTGATTAAGCTGATCTTGGGCAGTTTGTTTGCCTAGCAATGCCAATAATTTGAGATCGGCACTGAAACCCGTGGCCGGACGCGCTCGACCAAACACAGCACCAATATTGTCATAGCGACCGCCACGGGCGATTTCCCTGCCAATTGTCGGTACGAAAGCCGCAAAAACCACACCAGTATGATAATGATAACCACGCAGTTCGGCTAAATCAAAACTAATAGGCAGTGCAGAAAAGCGGTTGCTCAATTGTTCTGCCACAGCCTCTAAATTAGCCAAGGCTTGTTTAACTTGATGGTCAGCGTTTGCCAGCACCAATCGGGCTTTGGGGATTATTTCTGTGCCACCATTCAGTTCTGGCAACTTTAGTAACATGGCCTTAACAGCTTCGTTGATGGTAAGTTCGGCCATTAATTCTTCAAGTTCTGGTCGTGCTTTACGTTGCAAAATATCAAACAACAAGCTTTCTTGATGTTGATCCAAACCCGCTTGCCGAGACAAAGCACGGAATATGCCAACATGACCAAGATCAAGATGCACATCCAGCAAGCCTGATTGCGCCAGCATTTCCAGCATCAGGCAGATCACTTCGACATCGCTTTCAATTCCGGCATGACCATAAAGCTCCGCGCCGATTTGCATGGGGCTACGGGTTTTTTCCAGGGGATCGCCGCGCGTGTGCAGTACCGTACCCACGTAGCATAAGCGGGTTGGGCATTCGCGCTTGAGTTGGTGGGCATCCATGCGGGCGACTTGCGGGGTCATGTCCGCCCTGAAACCCAAGGTTTTGCCGCTGATTTGGTCAGTCAGTTTGAAGGTTTGCAAATCCAGGTCATGACCTGACCCCGTCAGCAAGGAATCAATGAAGTCAATCATCGGTGGGATGACCAACTCATAACCCCAGCAGGTAAATAACTGAAGTAAGGTACGGCGGAGGTTTTCAAGATACGCTGCTTCCTGGGGCAGTATTTCTTCTATGCCTTCGGGTAACAACCAGGAATCTTTTTGTCGCATATCTTTCAGTGCCTACTCAAACAAAACGCCCCACAAGGAGCGTTTTTATTTTATCTGTAGTGGACATCAACAATCAACGACTACGTATCTTGTATTTGTCCACCAACAGATTGATCTTATTAACTTTATTAAATCAGTTTATTTTCCTGAACCTTGATTTTTAAAATACTTGAAAAAATCAGATTCGGGATCAATGACCATCATACTACCTGAGCTAGCAAAAGTCTTTTTGTAAGCGTTTAAACTTCGGCTGAACGCAAAAAACTCAGCGTCAGCACCGTAGCTTTTCGCATAAATATCCGTTGATTTGGCATCGCCCTCACCGCGTAATTTTTCTGAATCGCGGAATGCGTTGGCTAAAGTTACAACACGTTGTCTGTCTGCATCAGCACGTATTCTTTCAGCCGCTTCAGAGCCTTGCGAACGGAACTCACGAGCAACCCGCTCACGCTCTGCTTCCATCCTGCGGAACACGGAGCTGCTGACTTCTTCCGGCAAATCAATCCGCTTTACCCGAACGTCAACAATTTCCATACCCAAATTAGCCGCGAGCGGTTTTGAGTTTTTGATCAAAATCTCCCTGATGGCGTGCCGATCAGTTGATACAAGCTGCTTAATATTGCGTTTACCAAATTCACCACGAAACGCATCCTTGATGATTTGATCCAAACGTAAATTGGCTTGGCTAATATCACCGGACACCACAGTATAAAACTTGTTGACATCGCCAATGCGCCATTTTACGAACGAATCAACGATGACGTTTTTCTTTTCTGCTGTCAAGAACCGCTCAGGCTTGGAATCCATTGTTTGGATTCTGGCATCAAATTTCTTGATGTTGTTGATGAACGGCCATTTAAAATGCAAACCCGGTTCATAATCAGATTTCTGGATTTGACCGAGTTTGAACTTGATGGCTTTCTCGGTTTGTCCCACTGTAAATACGCACATCACGGTGATAACCACAAGCGCACCAACACCTAACACTATTTTATTCTCTAACATTATCGTCCCCTTCCTTCACGACCGCGCATTGAAGGTCTATCAATCACTTGCTGTTGTTGCTCTTCTTCAATAGGCGCATGTTTGGGTGATCGGCGATCTATTTCAGGCTGCGAATTAACTTCTTCAGTTTGAACCATTGCTTGTTTTTGCTGAATCATTTTGTCCAAAGGCAAGTACATCATGTTATTGCCGCCTTTAACATCTATCATCACAGCATTGGTTTCAGACATAACGGTTTCCATGGCTTCCAGATAGAGCCGTTTTCTGGTCACCTCTGGGGCTTTTTTGTATTCCGTCACCAGCTTGGTAAAGCGGTTGGTTTCACCTTCGGCCTGGGCGATGACTTGCTCTTTGTAACCTTCGGCTTCTTGTAACTTTCTTGCCGCTGCACCCCGCGCTTTTGGCACGACATCGTTAGCGTAGGCTTGCGCTTCGTTGATAAACCGCTGTTGATCTTCTCGTGCTTTGATAGCGTCTTCAAAGGCATTTTGCACTTGCTCAGGTGGCTGGGCATCTTGCAAGTTAACACTAGTGACTTGTACGCCAGAATTATAAGCATCCATCACTTCTTGAATTTCTTTTTTAGCTTGAGCAACCACTTCGCTACGACCTTCTGTCAAAACGAAATCCATATTACTGCCACCGATAACGCCGCGTAATGCGCTTTCGGTAACATGCTTTAGTGTGGCTTCGGGATCAACCAGATTGAACAGCAAAGATTTCGCGTCTTTAACCTGATATTGAACGGCCAATTGGACATCAATGTAATTTTCGTCTTTGGTCAGCATTAACGCTTCTTTGGGTACTGCCACTGCGCCTTGCGCTGTACCACTTCCGCCTGAGCGATAGCCAACTTCGATATAACGTTGTTGTTGAACATTAATTTTTTCGACCTGCTCGATAGGCGCAGGAATATGCCAATTTAGACCGGAATCTGTTGTTCTGGTGTATTTACCAAACTGGGTTTCAACGCCTTGCACACCTTCGTCAATGATATAAAAACCGCTCAACAGCCAAATAACCAATATCGAGACGGCTATAATCCCCATATTTTTCATTATGTTGCCAGTGGAAAATGCGCTGTGGGAACCACCTCCGTTACCGCCACCTCCGCTTTTGGTACCACCGAAGATATTGCTTAGTTTTTCTTGTAATGAACGAATTGCTTCATCTAAATCGGGCGGTCCTTTTTGATCCCCTCGACCACTCCAAGGATCTTTTTTGTCACCGCCTGGCTCATTCCACGACATATTTTTGCTCCGTATTGGATTATTTATTATCTTTTCACTCAGGATGTTTCTGTTTAACGACAGATAACACCATTGACTCGTGACTTATGCTATCCCTTCATTGTATCGTAATTAATCGAATTCTGATTGATAAACTTCCCCAACCTGCTGCTTTTGCTGATGCAGATTACGTTGAGTGTTTGGTAAGTCAATAGTATTTCTAAACACATTCTTCGGTTTCGACGGCACTTAATAACCCTAGGTATTTGTTATCTATCTCAATTATCAAATCGCTACCACCCGAATCATTAATATGCTCGTGAATAATTTTTGCGCAAGTAAATAATTTGGCTCTAATTTGGCCTTGGTCTGATCTCAGAAAACATTTCCGCCTGTTTTTGGCAGGAGCAAACTGTTCTGCTAACACATTGAGTAGCAGATCAATGCCCTGCCCTGTTTGGGCGGAAAGCCAAACCCGTATCGGATTGCCCTCATCATCCCGGTCTACTCTGGGTTTTCTATCATCCAGCAAGTCAATTTTATTGAAGACTTCTATGCACCTAATGTTATCGGCACCTATCTCACTCAGCACCTGCTTGACCTCTTTAATGATGCCATCCCGATTCTCAGAATTAACATCAACCACATGCAGTAATAAGTCCGCTTCACTGGCTTCCTGCAAGGTGGATTTGAAGGAGGCGACTAATTCATGCGGTAAGTGACGGATAAAACCTACCGTATCCGCCAGCACAATGTCGGTATTATTGGGCAAACGGCAATTACGTAAGGTGGGATCTAAAGTTGCAAACAATAAATCAGCGGCGTATATATCAGCACCCGTTAAGCTATTGAATAAGGTGGATTTTCCGGCATTGGTATAGCCTACTAATGAAACGGCAGGAATTTCAGCTTTCTTGCGCTTGCTGCGACCTTGATGGCGTTGCTTATCCACTTTATCCAGACGTTTTTGGATTTGTTTGATACGCACCGCAACCAGTCGCCTATCGGTTTCTAGCTGGGTTTCACCGGGGCCGCGCATACCGATACCACCCTTTTGCCGCTCTAAATGCGTCCAACCGCGAACTAATCGGGTAGAAAGATGTTTTAACTGCGCCAGTTCAACCTGTAATTTGCCTTCAAATGACTGCGCTCGCTGTGCAAAAATATCTAATATAAGTCCATTTCTATCCACCACTCTAACACCCAGAAATCCTTCAAGGTTTCTTTCCTGGCTGGGCGATAAGGCATGGTTAAATAAAACGGTATCCGCAGAAAATTCCTCAACTGCACTTTTAAGCTCTTCCAGCTTACCTTTGCCGACAAAATATTTAGCGTCCGGGCTTTTTCTGCTACCTATGACGACGTGAACTGGATCAGCACCTGCCGATTTTGCCAGCTCTTTTAATTCCAGGAGATCTTCTTGATGGGCGCGAAAGCTTAGGTGAACAAGAATGGCTCGCTCGCCCGAATCTGGGCGATCAAACAATCACATACCTCATTAGCTTTTCGATTATGAAACCCGCACGGTTAGCAGCAAACACTTGTGTTGACAGGGTTATTCCTCAGATGGAGATTCATCATCCCGCGTCAATTTCACGGTTTTGGCAGGGACTATCGTTGAAATTGCGTGTTTGTAAACCATCTGGCTGACTGTGTTTTTAAGCATAATGACGTATTGATCGAAAGAATCGACCTTGCCCTGTAGCTTGATGCCATTGACCAAAAATATGGATACCGGCGTATGTTCTTTTCTGAGTGCATTGAGGAAATTATCCTGTAAGTTTTGACCTTTCGACATCCGATTTCTCCTTATATTTATTTTTAGTGATTAGCAACCAAGTATTTTCATATCTCCGTTCAATGTGTATAAATACATAGAACATCATATCGGTGGGGCTATTTCTCGAAGATACTGTTACTAGGGTAATCTTCAGCCGCACCAACAATGAATAAATCCAAGCAACTGCCTTGATTGCGGATTAGTGCCAAAGTTCAATTATGTCTGCATTTTTTACAATAGCAAGGGGTAATTTTTACCCCCTTTGTAAAAAATTTTCAACCACTTCTGTAAAAATTTCTGGTTGTTGAACGTGTAACCAATGCCCAGCATCTGCAATTGTTTCAAACAACGCATTAGGGAATAAGTGTAGCGTATCTTTTTGAGCGAGATAGGAAGAATTCGCGCCAGCAACGAATAGTGTCTGATCTGAATAGGGCGACAAATCTTGAATTTCTGGAAAAGCAACAATATTCGGTGCCATCCGCAAAAAAATAGCCAAATCAATCCGCCAGTGATAACTGCCTGCCTTTAGAACCAGATTTTGCAACAGAAATTGGCGATAGCTGGGTTCGGGGATATCCTTAGCCAACATTTGCTCTGCTTGCTTACGATGCTGAATGCTAACCAGCGGCAAATCGATTAATGCGCGAATCGTCTTATCAAAATTATGCGTGTAACTTTTGGGTGCAATATCAACCACTAGCAACTTTTTCATACGCTCAGGATGATTCAACGCCAACCACATCGCAATCTTACCGCCCATGCTATGCCCCAGGATGTGTGCAGTTACTAGTTTATGGACATCCATAAATCGCAGGACATCAGCAGTCATGCTGGGGTAATCCATTATCGCATGGTGCGGTGATAAACCATGATTACGCATATCCAATACATAAACGTGATATGTGGACGAAAGCCGTTCGGCTATTTTTCGCCAATTACGCGATGAGGCAAAAAAACCATGCAGAATAATAAGTGGGACTGGATTGTCCTTACCCAGCTCCTCATAAGCCAGTTCGACAGTATTCATCAGAGCAAAAGCGGTATAGTAAAATTTTAGGCATAAAAAAGGCTGTCAAATGACAGCCTTAGCGTATGGCGTCCCCAAGGGGGTTCGAACCCCTGTTACCGCCGTGAAAGGGCAGTGTCCTAGGCCACTAGACGATGGGGACTAAAACATGTTCAGTCTATTTTAAATCTATTTATTTTTGGTGGAGCCAAGCGGGATCGAACCGCTGACCTCTTGCATGCCATGCAAGCGCTCTCCCAGCTGAGCTATGGCCCCTCAACTCAGACCGCGCATTCTACAACATCTACCGTTTAAGTCCAGAATTAATTTAAAGCCTGCACGTACTTAATCGCCTTTTGTATCCTCACTAACGTGGTTTCTTTTCCCAGCAATGCTAAGGTTAGGTCTATGGATGGCGACATTCCTGACCCACAAACTGCCACTCGTAACGGTTGCGCGACTTTGCCCAAACCCAAAGCCATTTTTTCTGCCAGATTGATAACGGTTGCGTGCAATGGCTCACGCTCCCAAGATTGCAACTGCGAAAATTCATCATGGAGATTCGACAATACCAAATCGGAACCTGCCGTAAAATTCTTTTTGGCGGCTTTTTCATCGTAAGCATCGAAATCTTGATAAAAATAGAAACTAGCCGCCGCCATTTCGACCAGCGTTTTACAGCGTTCCCGTTGCGCCAAGACCACATCGACAAGTTCAGGGCCTTGCGTCAAATCAATGCCACGTTGCTCAAGATGCCAGACCAAATATTTGGCTACATGGGCAGGATCACCATTCATGATGTAATGATGGTTCAACCACAGCAACTTTTCCATATTGAAAGCAGAAGCCGATACGTTGATGGCTTCCAGGCTGAAATTGTCAATCATCTCATCAATCGAAAAAATTTCCTGATCGCCATGCGACCAGCCTAGGCGCACCAGATAATTCAACAAGGCTTCAGGTAGATAACCTTCGTCACGGAACTGCATTACGCTAACGGCACCATGCCGTTTAGACAAACGCGCACCATCAGAACCCAATATCATTGGCAAATGGGCGTATTTAGGTAATTTCGCTCCTAAAGCCTTGAGGATATTGATTTGCCTGGGCGTGTTATTAACATGGTCATCACCGCGAACAACATGGGTAATATGCATATCCATATCATCAACCACCACCGTTAAATTATACGTCGGTGAGCCGTCAGTTCTGGCAATGATAAGATCATCCAATTCCTTATTGGCAACCGTAATATCGCCCTTGACCAAATCATTAATGGTCACTGCGCCGTCCACAGGATTTTTAAAGCGCACCACGAAACCTTTACCGACCTGCGGCTCAGTTAAATGGCGGCATTTGCCGTTATAGCGTGGCTTTTCCTTGTTCGCCATCTGCTGCTCACGTAACTGCTCCAATTCGTCTTTGCTGCAATAGCAACGATAAGCATTGCCTTGGGCTAGCAATTGCTGAATCACTTCCTTGTAACGCTCAAAATGTTGGGTTTGGTAATAAGGGCCTTCGTCGTAGGTTAAACCTAACCAATCCATGCCTTCTAAAATAGCATCGACAGATTCTTGAGTTGATCGCTCAAGGTCGGTATCTTCAATCCTTAAGATGAATTTTCCTTGATGTTTGCGAGCATAAAGCCAGGAAAACAGCGCGGTACGTGCGCCACCAACATGAAGATAGCCGGTCGGGCTGGGGGCAAAGCGGGTTCTAATGGTCATTTATTCTATTTTTTCTGAGAATGGTTAAGTACGAGGATGTATTGAACAAAGTAAAGCCGCCGTTCGTCTTTATAACCAAAGGTCACAAGTACCCTTCGGGTGCTGGGCTTGTACCACAGGCACTTCCTTTGGTCGTCGAAGGATTTAGTCAGAACTACCTTAGCTATGCTCCGTCAGCCGTCCCTCGACATATTTATGCAAGAGGCTGGAAATAAGCGTTTGATAAGGCAAACCCTCGCTCAAGGCACGTTTTTGGAGCAAACGTAAGTCTTTGGATGAAATACGAATATTGATCCGGCTGTCTTTTTGAAATGTCGCTGCCGCATAATCTTTATGCCGTTCAAGTTCGGCCTTAAGCTCAGGAACTCGCGCAAGAATGCCAGCATCAAAATCATCTAAAAGTGCTTGTTCTTCAGGATCAAGTTTTTTCATTGTGGTCACCTACATAAAGTTTTGTGGCTTTGCGGCTGGGGATGATGGTCTTTAGAAAAATTTCCACGTCCGATTCAACGAACGGCACTAAATAGGCGTAGCCTTCGATAACAACCACCGAGATTTTTTGGTTTGGATAACGTTCCTTGTTGGGATGTTCCAAGATATTAACTTCATCGCCCGCCTCAATGTGAAACACTACATCTTCAAAGCCAATATTACGCTCTTTTTTGAGCATCTTGTTCTTTTCAGGGTTCCAAGTGTAGTGCTTCATGCAACGCATAATAGCATACGATGTGTGCTTTGTGTACTCAACCAAAACGGGAAAGTAGGTTGTGGGTGAGGTACGAACCCCAACAAAATGCGATCAAAGGCGTTGGGGTTCGTACCTCACCGCCAACCTACAAATACCCAACATACGCGATCTTTTCGCAGTAAAATAAGCCTTGACACTTGGGTTTTAAGACGGTATCTACGAACTATGCTATTTCTTTGACCAAGTTCGATTGCGTGCTGAACTGATAACCTTTCGTCAGGCAATGATCCAACCACTTTTGCAGGAAAAAATTGAGCCGCCATTTGTAGTTCATGATTTCGCGGCACAAGCCAAAATCTTTGAAGACATGCGTTACACTGGCTCTGGCATGGTCGCTCAACACCTCAGCCAATTGTGCATCCAGATAAATTCGGATCCTTACCGCAGGCTCCAGCAACTCATCCGGTTTATTGCTAAAGCAATGGCTTAATTCTATTGTCAAGGTATAAGCGGTCTGCTCGATAATTTGCACATGCAAGGTCGTGTTGTTGCTTGCCAAACCGATGGCATTGCCTTCTATGTTGGATAGCTCAGGTATTAAGCGGAATAGCTTCTCATAATTAGACGCACACACTTGCTCCAAGCATTCGGATTTGTTGATGGGGTTTAAAAAGCTCATGGCGATTGGTCTTATTCTTCCTGATAACACGCATAAGCACTGGCGGTTTCCCACAGCACGACTTGGGATACATTAAAACCTGTTGCTTTCAAATGCTGATAGATCATTTTGCTTAAGACTTCCGCCGTAGGATGCTCATCCAACGCCCAAAAGCGTTCATTGTTTGCCTTCAGCGCAGGAATAAGTGGATCATCCTTGTGCAGCAGGAAATTGTGATCAAGATGTTGGTCGATAAACGCTTCAACACATTCCCTAATGTCGGCAAAATCGCAAACCATTCCTTGCTCGTTCAGAGTTTCCTGCATTATGGAGATAGCCGCCTTGACGCTATGCCCATGCAGGTGTCGGCACTTGCCTGGATGGTTCATCAGGCGGTGTCCGTAGCAAAAATAGACTTCTTTGGTGATGGTGAACATAATTATTAAATTCTAAGAAAATGCCTAAGTACCAAAGCATAAGTCTTCAGTTTAGTGTTTAGGAGTGCAAACCTAGGTTTGCACTCCAGTTTGACATTAAAAATACCTGAAAATTTTAGTTTGATTACTTAATAAGTCCTTCGACAAGCTCAGGACGAACGGCAGTGGATTGATTCCGTTCGTGGTGAGTCATGAGCTTGCCGAATGGTCGAACCATGAGCGGAATCAATCCTCATCCGGTATTTGCCCTCGTAACTCCTCGGATAGCAACATTTGTCCACCGATTATTACGACTTCCTCACCTGCTTTTATATCATCTTTTACAAAATAGCCATCGGGAGTAAGCAAAAATGCTTTGATTAGCCGACGCGTGTAAATGTCTTTGGCGGCCTTAATGTAAACATAAACCTGATCCATATACCAGATTACTGCTGTCTCAGGGACAACAACCCCAGACTGCTCAATAGTAGGTTCGGGTATCCAAGCGGTTACTTTCGTACCAATGTTAAGTCCATCAGCATTGGTCTGAAAAAAATAACTTTCACCTTGTAAGCTGCTATCAAGTTGGGTAGAGCGCGAAATTAAGCTCGCTGAATGCGCCTTATTACGTTGCCCTGAAGGTTCTACGAATAGTGTATCAACTTCACTTGTTAACTGCTTATTAGCAGGCAAAGTAATTTGCAATAGCTGCTGTTGGTCTGACAAAAACGCTTTCAACTTACCTGTTTTATCAGACAACACCCAGTCGGCAAGTTCCTTTCCCCACATCAACCTAGTTTCACTGGCGATAGCCATCAGCCTTATCTGAGCCGCATCAACCAACGCTTGATCGCCCAAACCCTGTGCCTCCTGCTCCTGCAAAGAGCGCTTGGCTGTTATGCCATTGCGAAATAATTCCTGCTGCCGTTTAAGGCTTTGCCAGGTCTGCTTCAATCTAGCTTTAGCACCGTTGAGTTCAGCTTGCGCTACCAAATAACGTTCTCTTAGTACCAGCAAAGGCTGGATGCTGATGACTTTACCGATTGCCTCGAATTCCGCGTGGTGCTGACTGGTTGTAACCACCATCGTCTTCAGCCCTGATGTGGCTTGAGTTTGACTGTCTATAACAACTGTAGAGTGCTGTGATTTCGGCATTTTCACAGTATCGTCATCTGCAATTGCTATTGTAATAGGGTCAATAGCCAGCAAAATCAAAACGGCATTTAGCAATATTTTGGTATTGTGAGAAAAAACCATGTCACAGACGGGTCGTTAATAAGAGATGCTTAAAGTATAATGCCTAGCAACAATCCCAATGAATAAAAATAGCAGTTTCCAAAGATTATCAAAAATAGTGACCCTAAGCTGTTGAGAACGTAAATGACGAATTTGCCAACTGATTTAAAATATGCGCCATCCCATGAGTGGGTGCGCTTGGAAAAAGATAACATTGTCCGTGTGGGCATCACCGATTTTGCCCAGCAGGAATTGGGCGACCTGGTTTATATCGACTTGCCCAAAGTGGGTCGTAGTCTGCAAGCAGAAGAACAATGTGCCGTGGTTGAATCTGTTAAAACCGCATCAGATTTGTACAGCCCCGTTTCCGGGGTGGTCATTGCCGTCAATGAAGCACTCGTAGATGAACCTGAACTGGTCAATGATGATGCTTTTGGCACTTGGCTTTTTTGTATCAAGGCCAATGATTTATCTAGTTTGGATGACCTGATGAGTGCAGAAGAATATCAACAAGTTATTGACGAATAAGCAGTACCTAACCCCCCCCCTTACAACCATCAAAAAGCGTGTAATCTACAATGGCTAACCAAAATGCTAAAGGCATCAAACGCATACTCAATGCCTGCGTGTTCTCTTATTACGGTTTCAAGGCAACTTGGCAACATGAAGAAGCCTTCCGGCAGGAAGTCCTACTGTTTGTAGTGACCACACCTTTGGGCTTGTGGTTGGGCGAAACCACTATCGAAAAACTGCTTTTGGTCGGCAGTATGGTATTGGTTTTGCTCGTCGAATTGCTTAATTCTGCGGTCGAAGCGGTGGTTGATCGCGTCGGTCTTGAACATCACGAATTATCAGGACGCGCCAAAGACATCGGCTCCGCAGCCGTCATGTTATCGCTGGTATGGGCGGGCATTACCTGGACATCTATCTTATTATTACGAGGAATACAATGAGTGCATTAATCTGTGGTTCTATGGCGTACGACACCATCATGGTGTTTCACGATAAGTTTGAAAACCACATCCTGCCCGAAAAAGTCCACATCCTGAATGTTTCATTTTTGGTGCCAGTCATGCGCCGTGAATACGGTGGTTGTGCGGGCAATATTGCATATAACCTAAAATTGCTGGGCGAGAAGCCGTTAATCATGGCAACCGTAGGGCATGATTTTGAACCCTACGCACAATGGCTGGGGCAAAACAGCCTGTCCAGCGAATTTATCAAGGTGCTGGACAACAGCTACACCGGACAAGCCTATATCACCACAGACGAAGCCGGCAACCAGATTACCGCCTTCCATCCGGGTGCGATGAGTTCATCACATTTGAACTCCGTCCCTAGTAATGGAGGCATCAGGATAGGCATCGTTTCGCCCGATGGCAAAGAAGGTATGCAATTACATGCCGAACAATTTAAAGAATCAGACATTCCTTTTATTTTCGATCCCGGCCAAGGTATGCCAATGTTTAATGGCGAAGAATTACTGCAATTCATCGAGCAAGCCACTTGGCTGACATTGAACGATTACGAATCAGAGCTTATGCAGGAACGCACGGGCTTGTCACTTGAAGACATCGCTGCCAAAGTTGATGCCTTAATCATTACCTTAGGCGGTCAAGGCTCCAAAATCTACACTGACGGACGTTGCATCTCCATACGTGCCGCCAAACCCAAAGCCATCGTCGATCCAACAGGTTGCGGCGATGCTTATCGTGCGGGGCTTTTATACGGTTTGATGAACGATTTAGACTGGGAAACCACGGGGCGTATTGCCTCCTTGATGGGCGCGATCAAAATAGAACACAATGGCACCCAAAATCATACTTTCGATATGGACGGCTTCCAGCAACGCTATCTCGACAATTTCGGGACTTCCTTCTGAACCTAGCACTACATGCTTAAAAACACCCAGCAACTGTTAGACATCATGGCGCGGTTGCGCCAACCGGAAGATGGTTGCGCCTGGGATATTAAGCAGGATTTCAACAGTTTAATTCCCTACGTTATCGAAGAAGCGTACGAAGTCGTTGATGCCATTGAGCGCAATGATATGGATGATTTGTGCGCTGAGTTGGGTGATTTGCTGCTGCAAGTCGTCTTCCATGCCCAAATTGCGGCTGAACGCGGACACTTCACCTTTGAGCAAGTATCAGAGGCAATTTGTAACAAGTTAGTACGCCGACATCCGCACGTATTTGCCGATGCCGTCTACAACAGCGATGCCGAACGCCATCAAGCTTGGGAACAAGCCAAAGCAGACGAGCGCCAAGAAAAACACAAAAACCCAAAACAAATCAGCGTATTGGATGGCATGGCAGCCAGCCTCCCTGCCCTGCTCGAATGCGAAAAAATTCAGGATCGCGCCGCTAATTTTGGTTTCGACTGGACAGCAGTTGAACCCGTTTTCGATAAGGTGCAAGAAGAACTCGATGAAGTCAAGGAAGCTTGGGCTTCGGGCGATCAAGCGCACATTGAAGAAGAAATAGGCGATTTGTTATTGGTCACCGTCAACTTGGCGCGGCATTTAAACATCAACCCTGAACTCGCGCTTAAACACAGCACTAAAAAATTCTCCAAACGCTTCCAGTACATAGAACAAAAAGTGGCGGCAACAGGTCGTGACTTAAGAGAATGCCAACTCGCTGAACTTGATATATATTGGGATGAAGCGAAGTTGGCACTTAAAAAACAAGCTTAATGGAATCTCTAATAATCCCCTCTCCCTCTGGGAGAGGTTTAGGGGTGGATTTTAAAGCCCTCATCCCAACCTTCTCGGCAACTTCTCCCGCGTTGCCAAGCCAGAATATCGAAGACTCCTTTTGTTCGATTGTAAATATCGCTTTAAATCATAGCAATAGCCACCGCACTCATATTATCCTCAGCACCCAGTGCCATCACTTTATCGAATAACTGCTGGACGTTGGCGACAAGATCGCTCTCGGTAAGACAAGCAGTCAAGACATCATCGAACAGATGTAGTGTTACGCCACTCCACACCAGACGGGGTTTCAAACCTGTCTCTTAATCACAACTCAGCGAGTTCCGACGGGTTTTCCGCCCGTATTGTTATAGCCTTGGCGATAATTGAAGATATCAGAATCTATAGCCTACTGAGTCGATACGTCAGTTTTTTATGTCTGTATCATGATGATAGTTGCACAGCATCTTAAGAATATCCCCTTAATTACGCAGTATAAAGTGGCTGAGGCAATTAATGCTCTAAGATTTAATACATCAAATTCAGTAAGTTACTTTTATAAGGTTAGTTCTTATATTTCATAAGTGGATTGCTTTAGCGAGCCTAAACAAACAAATGTTTGATTAAATCAGAACGACCGTTAAACTTAATATTAAGCGCCTTCGCAGCCATTGCTTTTTGGAGGTTTGAAATGAGTAGCCAATCGACAGCCGAATATCTGTCCGAACACGATTTTTTTTCCGGACTCGATGACGATATCCTGAAATTCCTATGTGATTGTTCTAGCGAATTCGTTATCAAAAAAGGGCAAATCCTGTTTCTTCAGGGTGAAAACGCGAACGCATTCTATGTGGTTTACACGGGACTTATTGCGATAAAAATTCCGTCAATAATTGGTCCTAGCCTAGAAATCCAGACATTGGGCAAGAATCAAGTCTTGGGCTGGTCTTGGCTGATTTCCCCTTATAAATGGAATTTTCAAGCCGAAGCCGAAGAAGATTCAGAATTGTTGATGTTTGACGGAGCAGCCATACTGGCGCGATGTGAGCAGAATCCGAGAGTCGGCTACGAACTGCTGAAGAAATTTGCGGCGTTGATGTCGACGCGTCTTGATGTGGCGCGCCAGAAGATGATGGATGAATGGAATCCGCCTGGATTTGCTTAGTATTGAAGCAAGCTAGCTTAGATTAAGTCAGGATTCTGCATCTGGCTGATTTTCCGGCGTGGCATTTAAAAATGCGGTTTGCTGCATACAATTTTCATAAATACAGCTAATTAGTGGAAAACTGTTCATTTCGCATTCAAAACGCAGGGCATTGTAGACTTGTGGTATTAGGAAGGCATCAGCCATGCTGGGTGTGTCACCAAAACAAAACCTTCCCCAGTAATCACTTTTTTGCAGTAGCTGTTCCAGGGCGGTAAATCCTTCTTGTATCCAATGGATTCGCCAAGCCTGTTCAAAGTCATTTTTAAGTGTGCCTTTTAGGTAGTTCAACACCCGCAAATTATTGAGTGGGTGGATGTCACAAGCAATGATTTGGGAAAATGAGCGGACATAAGTGCGTTCTATGGCATTAGCAGGCAGCAACGGCGGTGATGGGTAGGCTTCTTCCAGATACTCGATAATCGCGGATGATTGGGTCAGAACCTTATTTTCCACCACCAGGACGGGTACCCGTCCCTGTGGATTAAGCGCCAGATAATCGACATTGAATTGTTCACCGCCGTTTTTGAGCAAGTGAACGGGGCGGATTTCATAGTCAATATTTTTCAGGTTCAACACAATACGTACCCGATACGCGGCGGAACTCCTGAAATAACTGTACAGGATTACTGACACGGCCTGACTTCCTGTTCTATTGCACCGAAGATTGAATGTCCTTGTCCATCCCGCATTTCTATCCGTATTTTATCCCCATATCTTAAGTATTCTGTAATGGCTGAACCGGTTTCTATGATTTCAACGACCCGCTTTTCGACAATGCAGGAATACCCTTTCGTCGGGTCAACATTACTGACCGTACCGGAGCCAATAATCGTGCCGGCAGCCAGTTTTCGTGACTTGGCGGCATGATGGATCAACCTCGCAAAACTGAATTGCATATCCTCGCCAGCATTGGCATTGCCCACTAACTTGTCATTCCAAGTGACATTTAAGGGCAAGTGTAATTTGCTATTTTCCCAAGCCGTACCCAGTTCGTCGGGCGTGACTGCAACGGGTGAAAAAGCACTGGCCGGTTTGCCGTGCAGGAAACCAAAGCCTTTGGCAAGTTCATCTGGGATCAGGTTCCGCAATGAAACATCGTTAACCAACACGACCAGCTTGATATGGGCGGCAGCATCATTGACGGATACGCCATATGCCACATCATCAGTAATCACGCCGACTTCGGCTTCAAAATCGATGCCCCAGCCTTCGCTGGCGGCTTCTATTGGGTCACAAGCACCCAGCATGTTATCCGAAGCCCCTTGATACATTAATGGGTCATGGTATAAATTTTCCGGTATTTCCGCTCCACGCGCTTTCCGCACCCGTTCGACGTGGCTCAAATAGGCACTGCCGTCCAGCCATTGGTAAGCCCTGGGCAATGGGGCAGCCACTTGGCAAGGATCGAAAGGAATACTTTCACACTCGCCTTCGTTAAGTATCTTATAAACCCATTGCAGTTGAGGTTCTACCTCTCTCCAGTTATCCAGTGCTGCTTGCAGGGTCAATGCAATATCGGGAACAGGTTTCACTTTGGTCAGTTCGCGGTTAACGACGACCAGACTGCCGTCCCGGTCAGCAGTTTTAAGGGTGGCAAGTTTCATTTCCAAGAATCCACATAACCAAGCCACTCGATTGTTTTGGCCTCGTCGGAAATTTCCAACGCATTTCGGGTATCAATCATCACCGCCACCTCATCCGTCATCGTCCCGCGTTTTTTCTCGGCATTCTGCAAGGCTTTGGGATGCGGGCCGTGCGGGATTCCACTGGGGTGCAAGCTTATCATGCCTGGGTAGATATGATTCCGAGAAAAAAACTGGCCGGCATGATAGAAAATCAGTTCATCATAATCATCATTGCTATGGAAAAAAGGCACGTTCAATGCGTTAGGGTCGGTTTCAAAAGGCCGTGGCACGAAGGTGCAGACGACAAAACGGCTGGTAGTGAAAGTGGTATGGGCTGAAGGCGGCACATGGTAGCGTTGGCTCATCAATGGCCTGATGTCCCGCCAATTAAGGCGTACTGGCATCAACGTGCCGTGCCAGCCGACGGCGTCCAATGGATTGAAAGCGTAGGTAATCGTACTCAGTTGATTGCTTTTTTTGACCACCACCTTCCATTCCGCTTCATTTTGCTGGGCAAGGAACGCATCATCAATTTTAGGCACATCCAAAATGGCAGGATCGAAAATCGCCTGGTTTCCAATCAGCCCTTTTTCCGGCAATCGGTAGCTGTCGTTGGTCGCCTCGACCAGCAATGCACTAACACGTTCCCTCACGTTCATGCGCCACATCGTGCCACGCGGCAGCAGAATATAATCGCCTTCGCCAAAATTTAAATGACCGTAATCGCAGAATAATTCACCTGCACCTTGATGCACGAAGAGCAATTCGTCGCCATCAGCATTCCTGACCAGATGATCCATGTCGTTTTCCAACTTCATAAAGCGTATTTGCGTGTTGGCGTTGCTGAATAGCAAGCTCGCATCCCACGGGCAGCTTCCTGAAAGTGCCAGTTTTTTGGTGTCAAAAGCATGGGGACGTAACTTGCCTTCAACCCTTACCCAAGACGTAGGCGGGTGACGATGGTACATCTGGGTGGCAGGCCCATAAAACCCTTCCTTGCCTAATTCCCGCTCGAAAGTATTTGCCGGAAGGTCTGTATGCGCTTGCCGTGATGATTGACCTTCTACTTTGGGTATATTGATCCAAGGCATCAGATCACGCCCCTTTTGATCTGGTCATTCTCGATAGCTTCAAACAACGCTTGAAAATTGCCTTCCCCAAAACCTTCATTGCCTTTGCGTTGGATGATTTCAAAGAAGATGGGGCCGATCACGGTATTGGTGAAAATTTGCAGTAACAACCCAGCACCGCGTTCAGGTGCGCCGTCTATTAATATCCTGTCTTTACGCAACCGTTCCAATGCCTCATGATGGCCTGGCACCCTTGCATCGACCGCATCATAGTAGGTATCAGGAATGTCCATAAACTGGATACCGTTACCGCGCAATTGTTCCACTGTAGCGTAGATGTCATCGGTAAACAGGGCGATATGCTGTATGCCCTCGCCGTGGTATACATCCAGATATTCCTGGATTTGTGATTTGGAATCGGTCGGTTCGTTGATCGGGATACGAATCTTGCCGCAAGGGCTGGTCATGGCGCGGGATTTCAATCCGGTAACCTTACCGTGGATATCAAAATAGCGGATTTCACGAAAATTGAATAACCATTGGTAAAATTCCGCCCATTTGTCCATGCCGCCGTGGTAAACATTATGGGTTAAGTGGTCGATAGCGGTCAGCCCAACCCCTATAGGTCGTGGATTCACGTCTTCTAGCGGTATAAAATCCACGTCATAAATGGAATGCTCCTCACCATAACGATCCACCAGATAGATAAGGCTGCGCCCTATGCCACGGATTGCCGGAATGTTGAGTTCCATCGGCCCGATATGGCCTTGATAGGGCTGGGCACCCAATTTGATGGCACGGTTGAAGCATTCAGCAGCATTTTTGACCCTAATCGCAAAGGCACAAATGGACGGACCATGCACTTTCGCAAAAGCTTGGGCGAAACTGTCCGGCTCATGGTTGATGATGAAATTGATTTGTCCTTGCCGGTAAAGCACCACATCCTTGGAACGGTGTTTTGCGATGGCGGCGAAACCCATAAGGGTAAATAATCGTTCTAACTCACGGGTATCCGGTGCGGTGTATTCGACGAATTCAAAGCCATCTGTCCCAACCGGATTTGCTGCACTGTTCATTGCACTGTCTCCGCTTTCATTATATGAATAATCTGACTCGAATTTTATTATTAAGTTTCACTGCTTTAACGTCTGAAACTTATCTAATCCGGCTTATGTCAAATCGATAACAAATCGCAACCTTTACCGGAGGTGCATCATGCTAAACGAGCAATTAGCCGATTTTGCACATAAGCATCATATCGAGGGATTGACAACGCCATCACTGATAGCGCTCAGTGAAGGGCGGAATGAATATTCCTTCGATAAAGCAAAACGGTTTCTCAAGTTTCAACAGCGTATCAATACGGAACTGCTAAAGCATCGCGTCATTACCGACAACCGCTACGCGGTATGGTTTGAACATGGCGACCAGAATCTGGCACAAATCAAGGCTTTTATCATCCAATTTTCGGTGTTTTCCAACCAGTTCCTAATCGCCCAATTGCACAAGATGATCCATGCCGATACGCTGGAAAGTATGCGGGCATCAAAAGAAATTTTGGCGAATGAAATCGGTGTACGCTTCAAACCGACTCGGCAGACAAGCGGCAGGGACAATCTTGGCTCTACGGAAGGCAGCGTAGAAGGCGGTGTTTTTCACTTTGGCGCAGGTCATTTTGAGTGGCTGTATAACCTGGCAAAAAAGCTCGGCCTTTCGTTTGCCGAAATAGGCCAACCCAAACACGGCACAAAATCCACGCTGTTTTTCTGCGATGAACTGATCCGGCTTTATGGCGGTGATGACTACCAAGTGTCTCAAGCCGCCAGTTATGCAGTTGAAAACTGGGCCGCCGCCGGATTTTGGGGGCAATTAATCAAAGGTTTCCACCTGTTTAACGAACGGAATGGAACTCACTTACCTCTGGGATTTTTCATCTGGCACGACCAACTGGAATGCCAACATGCTGCCCATACCCAGGAAGAATTGGAGGAACTGTATTTCACTTTGGAACTCGACGAAGACAGATTTATCCATTACGGCAATGAAATGCTGGACGGTGTTGCGGCATTTTGGGATGGGTTGGATGAACAAAGGCATGAGTTGGCGGCGGTTCATTAAAGCGTTAACCACCTCCACTCTTACCCAAATACATACAAGCCCATATTGAAATGCAGTAGGTAAGAATTCAGTTGTTATTCCGGCGAAGAAAGACTTGCTAATTTTTCCCGTAAATCTCCCGTTGCCATAAAAATAAAAGCACGCCCTCTTTTGGATTTATTAAACAACCCATACTTCTCTAGCAGCAACAAATCAGTCCTAGCCGTGTCATAAGTTACATTATGTGACCCTCGATGACTTTCTACTGTAAAAATTGTATTGGGTAATTTTAAAGCTCTGTTTAATGCAGCAAGTTGGCGATAGTTTAGTGTTTGTTGCAATGTTGTGGATTTATGTATTACGCTTTCTAAATCTCGTTGTTCGTCAGACTTTTTCTTCAAATATTCAAGAAGTTCTTCAATCGATCGCAAAATAACCTTCAACTGATGCAGGATGAAATAAGTTACATCATCCTGGTCTGTTTCTGTATATAAATACGAACGGTTATATTGGGCTGGTGCTTTTTTGAGTATTTTAGAAATTGAGACAAATTCCATTGTCCAATATCCTTGCCGAAGCATTGACCAATAGAACAATGCACGGGCAGTGCGTCCGTTTCCGTCTTCAAATGGGTGGTCATAGGCCAATAAAAAATGCAGTAAAACGGCCCGAATCACGGGGTGAAGGAACTCATTTTGGTTTCTGTCATTGGCAAAATTACAGATTTTTTCAATTCTGCTAGGCACTTCTTTATAGGTTGGGGGAATATGCAGGATTGTAGCGTCCCTTTCATCACTCACATAAACTTCGTCATTGCCGCGCCATTTGCCGATAGCGTTTTCGTTATCCAAAGTATTTTCTGTTAGTATTTCTTGTAGTCTTAAGATTATTTCAGGAGTCAAATCTTCATTGCCGATTTCATTTATAAATTCCATCGCCCTGTAATTGTTTACAATCATCCGCTCCGAACGGTCTCGTGGTAACCGTTTTTCACGTAGCATTTCTTTAGCTACTTTTCTAGTAGTGGCAGCACCCTCAAGTTGGCTTGAAGTAATAGCCTCTTCAATCAAAGAGTTGATCAAATAGCTATCTCGTGTAGCAGGGTTTGCTACTTGGGCAGTTGATTTTAATTCTCCCCCGCCATGTAAATCGATCTTATGCAATAAACTCCGCATTGAATTAGTTTCGGCGTAGACAAAGGAAGAACCGTTTTTTGCCTTGTGGGGGAGTGCCTGATATAGCGACTGTCTTGCTGATTTGATCCCAAACCACCACTCCCTATGGTTTAAGCCATTTGGGGCATCTTTCAGATGCCTTAACTTATCCCAGTGATAGTACTTTCCTTTAGGTTCAGGAGAAATTCTGGAGGAAAATATGTCAATGAGCCGTTTGGGGGAAGATTGTTTTACAATCTCTTCGAGCAATTTGCTGTATTCGGGTGGCGAAATCGGGATATGCATAGTATGTTGATTAGAGGCGCACGGTTTATAGCTTTAATTTTAGCACCTTACCCATTAAATACCAATTTGGTAGTTATCGGTATTTAATTGGTAGATCATATAAAAGCATCAACTTCTTTCCTGAATATTGGCTTGGTATACGGAAAATTGCCCAAGTTTCAACTCACCAACGCTTTAAAACGATAATACTGCTCCAGCACATCAGGATTAGCCAAGGCATGCTGGTTTTTTATCGGAAGCCCATGAATGATATTGCGTACCGCCAACTCCGCAATTTTGCCGCTTTTGGTACGCGGAATATCGGTCACTTGCAGGATTTCTGCCGGAACGTGATGGGGAGAAGCGTTTTGCCTGATCTGCTGTTTGATCTTCAGCTTCAATGGCTCAGTTAATTCCACGCCTTTACGCAGGGCAACAAACAGTATGATCTTACAATCGCCGTCGATGTCCTGCCCAACCACCAAGCTTTCCAGGACTTCATCGACCTGCTCTACTTGCCGGTAAATTTCTGCCGTTCCGATTCGAATGCCGCCAGGATTGAGTACCGCATCCGAACGGCCATAAATAATCATACCACCGCTTTCCGTCAACGCCACATAATCGCCGTGCCACCAAATTTCCGGATATTTTTCAAAATAGGCCGCATGATAACGGCTTCCATCTGGGTCATTCCAGAAACCTATTGGCATGGAAGGGAACGGAGACTTACAGACCAGTTCGCCTTTTTCGCCCCGCAACGACTGACCGTTTTCATCATAAACATCCACGTCCATTGCCAACCCGCGACACTGGATTTCTCCTCGACGTACAGGAAGGATCGGACAACCTAGCACAAAGCAGGAAATAATATCCGAACCGCCGGAAATAGAAGACAGGCAGACATCGGATTTGATCGACTCGTACACATAATCAAACCCTTCCGGCATCAAGGGAGATCCGGTGGACAATATGGTATTGAGCGATGACAGGTTGTGGGTGTTTTTGGGGTTAACAGCAGCTTTTTTGATGGCATCTAAATACTTGGCGGAAACCCCAAAGATATTGATTTGAAATTTATCAATCAAGTCAAACAATGCGTCAACTTTGGGATACAGCGGCGAGCCGTCATAAAGCACCAGTTCCGCACCGGATGCCAAGCCGGAAGCCAGCCAGTTCCACATCATCCAGCCGCAAGTGGTGTAATAAAACAGGCGGTCACCAGGATGGACATCCACATGCAGTTTGTGTTCTTTCAAGTGCTGGAGCAAAGTCCCGCCGACACCATGCACGATACATTTCGGTGGCCCTGTGGTGCCGGAAGAATAAAGGATAAATAAGGGATCGTCGAACGCCATCTGCACAAATTCAATGGGTTGGCCTTGCGAAAAATCGGCCAGATAGTCTTGCCAGAGCGATACCTTGTTTATAACATTGGGCGGTTCGCTGTGCAGATAAGGAACTAATACGGTTTTTTGAACCGATGGAAGTGCTTTAAGCAAAGCTTCAACCTGATCCAGGCGATCAAATGCCTTACCGTTAAAAGTGTAGCCATCGCATACAAACAATACCTTGGGAGCTATTTGGCTGAAGCGGTCTACGATACCGGGAATCCCGAAATCCGGCGAACAGCTACTCCAGATTGCACCAAGGCTGGCGGTTGCCAACATGGCTATAATGGTTTCGGGAAGGTTCGGCAAAACTCCGGCTATTCGGTCACCAGCCTTGATGCCGTCATTCCGCAACGCCTGGGTAAGCTGGGAAACACGGCTACAAAGCTCAGCATAAGTAAGTCGCTGGATCTTGCCGTTTTCGCTATGAAAACTAATGGCAAACTGTCGATTATTAACTTGTCTTAATAAATTTTCCGCATAATTGAGCCGTGCATCAGGAAACCAAAGAGCTCCGGGCGCACTATTTTCATGCGCTAAAACCATATCCCCTTTCCGGACTGCCTTTATTTCGGCAAAATCCCACAGCAAATCCCAAAAAGCGGCGGGGTTTTCGATAGACCATTCGTAAAGGGCGGCGTATTCGGTAACAGCAACACCATAGCGCTCTCCCACCAATGTCATGAAGCAGGTAATATTGGCGTAAGCCTGACGTTCTGGCGAAGGTTGCCAAAGGACTCGATTCATGTTGGTCACCGATGGCTAGACACACACCTTAAGAGTGGCTTCGAGTCAGGTAAGTTCAGGTGGTGTTCTACCCCTGAAATTGGAAATACAGGCCAATAGTCATGTAGCCTTGGTATGCAATTTAGCATTATGTACGCGCTGATTTCATTGCTCATAATCCTCCAAAGGCGGACAAGAACAAACCAAATGCCTGTCACCATAAACATTATCGATGCGTCCTACCGGCGGCCAGTATTTATCGTCATGCTGATTATTGTCAGGGAAAAAAGCCTGCTGTTTGGAATACGGATACTTCCATTCTTTGATTAATAAGTGATGGACGTGCGGTGCATTGTGCAGCACGTTATTTTCGGGATCGGCGCTGCCATTTTCAATGGCTGCGATTTCCTGGCGGATAGCAATTAAAGCGTCGCAAAAACGGTCGATCTCTGCTTTATCCTCGCTTTCGGTAGGTTCTATCATAAGGGTGTCAGGTACGGGAAAGGCCACGGTCGGTGCATGAAAACCGTAATCAATCAGGCGTTTGGCGATGTCTTCCACGGTGATATTACAGGTCTTCTTGAATTCACGGCAATCAATAATGCACTCATGGGCAACCCAGCCGTTTTTGCCAGTGTATAAAATGGGGTAGTGGGATGCCAAGCGTTTGGCGATATAGTTGGCGTTCAGAATTGCAGTCAGCGTCGCCCGTTTTAATCCGACTGCGCCCATCATCGCGATATAAGCCCAGGAAATAGTGTAGATACTGGCAGAACCCCAAGGTGCTGCGGATACTGTGCCGATGGTGCCGTATTTGCCTTTAGCCGGATTCACGCCTTCCACCACGGGATGATCCGGCAGGAACGGTGCGAGATGCGCCCCTACACCAATCGGGCCAACACCGGGGCCGCCACCACCATGCGGGATACAGAAGGTTTTATGCATATTAAGGTGGGCGACATCAGCGCCGATTTTGCCAGGTCGGCTTAGTCCAACCAACGCATTAAAATTGGCACCATCCAGATATACTTGGCCGCCGTGCTGATGAATGATATTGCAGATTTCCCTGAAAGTTAGTTCAAACACACCGTGCGTGGAAGGATAAGTAATCATCAATGCCGCTAGTGTATCGTGATGTTCGGCGACTTTAGTATGTAAATCATCCAGGCTAATATTGCCGTAAGCATCACAAGCGACGACTACGACCTTAAGCCCCGCCATGACCGCGCTGGCAGGGTTAGTACCGTGTGCGGAAGCCGGAATCAGGCAGATGTCTCGTTGCGACTGGCCGTTGACTTCATGATATTTGCGGATAACCAACAGGCCGGTGTATTCGCCTTGTGATCCGGCATTCGGTTGTAGCGAGAAAGCGTCAAAGCCAGTCAAATCGCATAACATATCTTCCAATTCGGCAAACATCTGCTGATAGCCGTGGGTTTGATAGAGTGGTGCGAAAGGATGCAAGCCATTAAACTCATGATAAGAAATCGATTGCATTTCCGTCGCCGCATTGAGCTTCATCGTGCAAGAACCTAACGGTATCATCGAGCGGTCTAGCGCAATATCACGCCGGGCTAACCGCCGCATATAACGCATCATTTCCGTTTCGGAATGGTAGCGTTCAAACACAGGATGTTGGATGATGTTATCGCTACGTAACAGCGCGTCGGGTATACATTCCACTAGGTCGGCATTTATCCGGTTGATGTCTGGAAATTCTGCGGCGGGTGTGGAGAAAACCTGCCATAGTTCCCGCAGGTTTTTCCGCGTTGTCGTTTCGTCCAGGGAAATTCCGATATGGTCGGTATCAATAATCCGTAGATTGATGTTGGCATCAGCCGCTTGTGCTGCGATGCGTTTCGCACGGTTGGGGACTCGGACGACAAGGGTATCGAAATAGCGGCGGCTGACGACCTCAAGACCTAGCTGGGAAATACCTGCCGCCAGAATTTGGGCGTAACGATGCACCCTGCCTGCAATCAAACGTAAGCCTTCTGCACCGTGGTAGATTGCGTAGAAACCGGCAATGACTGCTAATAGAACTTGTGCAGTGCAAATATTGCTGGTGGCTTTGTCCCTGCGGATATGCTGTTCGCGGGTTTGCAGGGCCATACGCAAGGCAAGCTGGCCGTGGTTGTCTTTAGAAACGCCGATGATGCGACCAGGTACAGAACGCTTGAATTCATCCCGAGTGGCAAAGAACGCGGCATGTGGCCCGCCGTAACCCATCGGCACACCAAAGCGTTGTGCGCTGCCCACGGCAATATCGACTCCGAATGCCCCCGGCGGTTTAAGCAGGGCCAGGCTTAACAGATCGGCGGCGACGGTAACTAAAGCTGATTTCGCGTGGGCGATACCGACGATTTCACTCAGGTCTTTAATTTCGCCTTTAGAGCCGGGATATTGCACCAAGACCGCAAAAAAATCATGTTGTTTCAAGCCTTTATATGGATCGGCTATGATGACTTCATAGCCTAAGGAATGAGCGCGGGTAAGAACAACAGCTATGGTTTGCGGGTGGCAATCCTGGTCGATAACTATCGCGTTGGCAGTGCTTTTGGATAAGCGCCTGGACATAGTCATGGCTTCCGCCGCAGCTGTAGCTTCATCAAGCAAGGATGCATTAGCGAGTTCCATGCCGGTCAGGTCGATAATCATTTGCTGGAAGTTTAACAAGGCCTCCAGTCGTCCTTGGCTAACTTCCGATTGGTACGGCGTATAAGCAGTGTACCAGCCCGGATTTTCCAGGACATTGCGCTTGATGACAGCGGGCATAATAGTGCCGTGATAACCCATGCCGATCATCGAGGTAAAGACTTTATTGCGTTCACGCGCTTTATGCATGTGTTTGATGACGGCACTTTCGCTAATCGTTTCCGTCAGCTTAAGCGGCTCATGGTTAATAATGTCGTCGGGAAGAGCTTTTTCAATAATTTCTTCCAGATCGGCCAACCCCAGTTCGGTTAGCATTTCTTGCATTTGTTGCTTATTAGGGCCAATGTGACGGTGCATAAAATGACCGCGCATTTCCAATTGGTTCAAGCTATTGCGTGTAGTGGGCATGAGTTATCTACGGTAGCGATGAGGAATGAAGGGTAATCGGGTAATGGTGGCCGCAACTTGATGACCCCGTACCTTTGCGTATAAACGGATGCCTAGGCCGGAATAATGCCGTTCCAGCAGCGCCATCGCGACAGGTTTGCCAAGACTTGGGGCGAAACTGCCACTGGTGACGTGGCCTATAATCTCGCCATTGTCGTTAAATACAGTACTGCCCTCACGTATCGGCTGTTTACTATCGACAATCAGTCCGACCCGTATTTTTTCAGGGCCTTGCTGTAATTGTCGGATAATGGTGTCGGCGCCGGGGAAACCGCTGTGGCCTTTTTTAATAATCCAGGATAAACCTGCTTCTACCGGAGTGATGGTTTCGTTAAGTTCATGGCCATAAAGACACAAACCCGCTTCCAATCTTAAGGTGTCCCTCGCCCCCAAGCCTATTGGGATAACATCTTTTTCCGCTAAGAGTAAGCGGGCTAGTGCTTCAGCGTGGTTGTTAGCAACGGAAACTTCAAAGCCGTCTTCGCCAGTATAGCCGCATCGGCTGACAGTACATTTGATGCCTTCCAGCTCGGTTTCACAGGCAGTCATAAATGCCAAACCGGCAACGCTTGCAGAGAATTTTCCGATGATTGCTGCCGCTATTGGCCCCTGTAAAGCAAATAGCGCCTGATCAGCGAGTTCAACAAAATGACAGAGATTAGATAACTGACTAGCTAAGTAGTGAAAGTCCTTGTCTTTACAGGCCGCATTGACAACGATCCTCAAACCGGATTCGATGCTGGTAACGATGATGTCATCAATAACTCCGCCTTCCTCGTTTGTCAGTACGGTATATTTTTGTTGCCCAGGTTTTAGCCCAATAATATCGCTAGGGGTTAGCCGTTCCAGTTCACTAGCGGCCTCATCACCTGAAATCAGGCATTGCCCCATGTGCGATATATCGAAAAACCCGGCATGACTTCGGCAATGCAGGTGTTCGTGAATAATTCCTCCAGGATAATATACCGGCATGTGATAGCCGCCAAAAGCGACCATTTTAGCGCCAAGTTCAAGATGAAGCTGATAGAGAGGAGTTTGTTTTAACATAGCTTTACGCTAACAGAAAATCTTATGATCCAGTGACTCATAAACGATCTACCCCTTAAACTCAGCCAGCTTGTCCAGCAAAAACTTCAAATCCTGATCAGTATGATCGGTGGAAATCTGCAACCGGATTTCCTGCTCGTCCTTGGGAACAACCGGATAATTCAATCCGGTTACTAGAATATTATGGGCAAACAAATGGGCAACCAAGGCTGAGGTTTTATTAGTATCCCTGACAAAAATCGGCACGATAGGGTGTTCGCCCGGCAAGGTTTCATAACCTAAGCGTTCCAGCCCAGCCCTGAGAAAAACACTGAAACCATGCAGTTTTTCGAGCAGCCGCAACCCTTCATGGCTATCCAAAATGTTCAATGCCGCCAAAGAGGCAGCGGCTTCAGCAGGTGTAACAGGGTTAGAGTAAATATAAAACGGGGAAGTTTCACGCAAGTAATTTATCACCACCGGGCTGGCGACCACATAACCGCCATTAACGCCAAGCGACTTGCCCAAAGTAGCAATCAGGATATCCGCTTTTCCGCCCGTCACTTCTTCGATACCGCGCCCGCTCTGGCCAAAAGCGCCTATACCATGAGAATCGTCGACTATGCTTATAATCCCTTCTTCATAGCCTGCTTCATGTTGCTTACAGCAGGCATTAATCTTGTCTATCTGGGCATGATCGCCGCGCATACTGAAAATGCCATCCGTTACGACGCATACCCGTTTGAACAAGCCCCTATTGGTTGCAAGAATCTTATCCAGCGCATCGATATTTGCATGGGCATAAACCTCCTTCTTGGCCGGAAGGGATAAACGAATGGCGTTAATGATACAGCTATGGTTAAGAGCATCACTAACAACCAGGGTATCTTCTGATATAAATTGGGGCAGAACGCCCATCATCGTCGCATAGGCGGCACTGAATAGCATGGCCGATTCGCGTCCGTGAAACTCGGCAAGCCGTTTTTCCAGCTCTTTATGCGGCTGGTAGGTTCCGCTGATGAACCGCACCGCTCCGGGGCCAGCGCCATATTTTTCAACTGCTTCGGCTTCAGCTTTTATCACTAGGGGATGCAATGACAATCCCAGGTAAGAGTTTGAATTCATTCGTAAGAACGCCCTATCGCTATAGCCTTCAAGCTTATAGCGGATGCCAAAGCCGCTTTCAGCAGGTTTGATCCCGGTGACGATTTTCTCGTTGCCCTTACGCACACCTTGTTCTTCCAGGCTAATCAATTTGGTATTGAACAGTTGTTCTATTTTATTAAGCGACATAAGTGGCTACCTCAATTTTTTGTTCAACTTGACAGTGATTTGTTCCAGCATATCCTTGACCATTGTGGCCATATCATACTTCGCCTCCCAGCCCCATTCGGCGCGGGCGGCACTATCATCCATATGCCGGGGCCAGGAATCGGCAATCGCCTGACGGACTGGGTCAATTCGATAACTGACCGTAAAGTCGGAGAGGTATTTTTGTATTTCTGCCGTAAGCTGCTCAGGGGTAAAGCTCATGGCGGTAATATTAAATGCATTGCGGTGCTTTAGTTTTGCACTATCCACTTCCATAAGCGTGATAGCGGCGGTAACCGCATCCGGCATATACATCATGTCCAGTTGAGTATCGGCACGAAGAAAACAGTCATAATGGCGATTTTTGACCGCCGCATAAAAAATATCGACCGCATAATCCGTCGTCCCCCCGCCCGGCAAGGCTTTATTGGAAATCAGCCCCGGATAACGCAAGCCGCGTGTATCAACGCCATAATGGTGGAAATAGTAGTCGCACAGCAATTCACCCGATACCTTGGTAATGCCGTACAGCGACTTAGGCCGCTGGATAGTATCCTGTGGCGTATTGAAACTGGGTGTTTCAGGGCCGAAAGCGCCTATGGAACTTGGAAAAAACACGGCGCAATTGTGCGTTCTGGCGGTTTCCAGTACATTGATCAGGCCGTTCATATTGATATCCCAGGCCTCAAGCGGTTTGGTTTCGGCTACAACGGAAAGTAATGAAGCCAGATGAAAAATCGTATCACATTGATAGTGTTCAACTATCTGGTTAAGCGCGGGGGCATCACGGACATCCAGGCGACAATAGGGATAGTTCTGCGCCACTTCGCTAGCTGGCCGACTGTTATATCCGGTTGCGATTACATTTCCGGCACCATATTTGTCACGCAAAGCCTGCGCCAGCTCCACGCCGACCTGACCGCTTGCACCAGTCACTAGAATCTTATTCACTGATATTACGCGATATTGTTAATGTGTATGCCTCAATTGCTCTAGGCGGAACGCAGCTAATCTCGCGTTGTGGATTAACGCCGACTATTCTCAAGCATTTCCTGATTGCCATCTTCAATGTACCTTCATTCATATTGATCCCTAGAGCTATAAACCTCAATTAAAAGGGTTATTCCAGCTGAGACATCAATCATACAGTTTCTATCCAATCCCGATAAACAGGTATAGTAACGGTGTACTGTAATAAATGGTTTCAATCTTAGCGCAATTATCACCTAAATTCTCTTCCAAAAATTGCACTTATGAATTGAATTTGCGTCCAACGAGTATTAGATTTAAGGGTCAAGTCCACCTAGTTTAATCACATAGAAAACACCATGAATTTGAATCTGGAAAAAATAAATGGCTTTAGTGTGCTGACCATCCAGGACGAAAGGATCGACGCGCACAATTCGGGCGAATTGAAAGAATATCTGTTGCAGATGATAGAAGGCGGGGACAAGCAGATTATCGTCCAATTGGGGCATGTCCGCTTCATTGACAGCTCCGGTTTGGGTGCTTTATTGTCCGGCAATAAGCATATTGTCGCCAAATCTGGGCGGTTTGCGTTAGCCAATATCCAGAAACAAGTCCTATCAATGTTTGAATTGACTCGCCTCAACCGAGTGTTTGAAATTTATGCTGACTTGAATGAGGCATTCAGTAATGAAGGTTAAAGATTGCTTATGTGTTCATCATTTATACAGGTAGACGTTGTTATCCAGACACAAACCAAATATCTGGATTTGATCGGCAGCATTGGTGAGCGTATTGCCAAAGAACTGGATAATTTTACAGGCGACCGCGCAGCTTTGGCGTACCAGTTGAACCTCGTATTGACTGAAGCGACCGTCAATGCCATAAAACATGGGTGTGACAACGCCCCCCAAAATTGCGTTAGGGTGACGATCCATCTCCAAGAAAACGAATTAAACATCAAAGTGTTTGACCATGGACAGGGTTTTGATCTGGAAACAGTCCCGTTACCGGATTTTGAACATCCAGGGGAAAGCGGCATGGGACTTTTTCTTATACGCAGCTACATGGATTCGGTCACTTACACCCGCCAGAGTGATTACAATGTACTGGAAATTATTAAACACCTAAAATGAGGCTTACCTCTTGATGAAAACAACGATCCCATAGTCATGATGCTGGACGGACAACTGCATAGACAGGCCAAATCTTGGCAAGACACCTTCAAAGCGCTTGCCATGAGGGCATTGGGCGAGCAGAAGGGTAAACAAATATGGCAAAAATATCATGCCCTGTTTCCCGCAGACTACCAAGGGCTGATTTCACCGCGTTATGCCCTCAATGACAGTCTCCAGCTTGAGCATTTGATTACCTCGAAATGCGAAAACGTCAGCCTAATCAAGCCCTATCCAGACCATCCGCACTACCGCCTACATTTTTACAGTCTTCAAGAACGTTATCTGGATGAATTTATTCCCGTACTTGAAAACATGAATTTACGGGTTATGGATCAAGTCCAGTTAACCTTTTCTATTGAAGGTGTTGCGGCAACTATCAAGAGTTTCACCATCAAAGCGGCGAACAGCCAGCACGTCCCATTCAGACAGCTAAAAAACCAACTGCTGGAAACCATTCAAGCCGCTATGGAAGGGCGGGGTGAAAATGATGCGCTCAACAAATTGTGTGTGTTGACGGGGATGGCTTGGCAGGAAATAGATGTCCTACGCGCTTACCGGAACTATTGCCTGCAATTGGGAAACCGGACGACACGAGCGAGTTTCCACCATGCCTTTATCAACAATCCGCAAGTCGCACTTGGCCTGTTCCAGTATTTTGAAGCTCGCTTCAGGCCTAATCCCGACTGGGAAGACCCCATGTTCAGGGAAGAACAGGCCTTGTCCCCGCTACGACTGCAATTGTTGGACAGTATTGGTTCGGTTTCCGATATCAATGACGACCGGATTTTGCGGACTGTCTTTAACCTGATTGATGCGACGGTAAGGAGCAACTACCATAAACGCTGCCATCATCAAGATTACTTCATTGCATTTAAAATCAATAGCCTGGGTGTTATCGACATGCTTGCTCCAAAACCGCAATGTGAAATTTATGTCCATGCCGTCGATATGGAAGGTATCCATTTGCGGGGCGGCAAAATTTCTCGCGGTGGAATCCGCTGGTCTGACCGTCCCGATGACTTCAGGACTGAAATATTGGGCCTGATGCAAACGCAAGTCAACAAAAATGCCTTGATTATCCCGACTGGGGCAAAAGGGGGCTTTATCGTAAAAGGCGACGGTGCTAGACAAGATTTCAAAGAGTCCGGAAAACAAGCGTATCTCAGATTGATCCGTGGGATGCTTGATTTGACCGACAATTACCAAAATGGCACCATCGTTAGTCCTGAAAGCATTGTCGTCCACGACGACCCTGACCCTTATTTGGTGGTTGCAGCGGATAAAGGCACCGCCCATTTTTCGGATATTGCCAATGCAGTTGCTGTGGAATACCACTTCTGGTTGGGTGATGCCTTTGCCAGTGGTGGTTCTCGTGGGTACGACCACAAAGCATTAGGCATCACCGCACGGGGGGCTTGGGAATGCGTAAAGCGGCATTTCCGCGAATTAGGCAAAGATATTCAAAAAGAAGCGTTTACAGTGATTGGAATAGGCAGTATGGACGGCGATGTGTTCGGCAACGGCATGTTGCTGTCGCCCTGTATACGCTTGTTGGCGGCATTCAGCGGACAACACATTTTTGTCGATCCCAATCCAGCGGATAGTGATAGTGATGCGCCGTTCAATGAGCGTAAACGCTTGTTTGAATTGCCCGGCTCTACCTGGAATGACTATGACCGAAGCCTGATTTCTGGCGGCGGTGGCGTTTATTCCCGTGCCGCCAAAGACATCCCCATTTCCGCCGAACTCAGAAAATGGCTGGGCATACGCTATAAGGCGATAGATGGTGAATCCCTGATCCGTTGCTTGCTAGTCGCACCCGTCGAACTGTTATGGCTGGGCGGTATCGGCACTTATGTAAAAGCCAGCACGGAAAAGCACGAAGAGGTTGGCGACAGAAGCAACGACACTGTGCGCGTAGATGCTGCTAATCTGGGTGCCAAAGTGGTGGGCGAAGGCGCAAACCTGGGCTTTACCCAAAAAGCCCGCGTGGAATACAGCTTACGCGGCGGCCGCATCAATACCGATGCGGTGGATAACTCGGCGGGTGTCGATACCTCCGACCATGAAGTGAATCTAAAGATATTGCTCACTGGCTTACAGAAAAAGCAGGCAATCGCTGATTATCAGGTCATATTTATTGATATGACGGAAGCCGTTTGCCAATTGGTGTTAGCGGACAATGTCGCGCAGAGTCTTTGCTTATCGCTGGATCAACTCCGTAGTGCGGAAAACCTGGCGGTGTTCTTGCAAGTCGCGGAACGCTTGGAGGTCGCTGGGCTTTTGGATCGCGCCGTTGAATCCTTTGCAGAAACCAAAGAAATCAAAGCTAGACCCGGACAACTCATCTCCCGTCCTGAACTAGCGGACTTAATGGCCGCCAGCAAAATGTATTTGAGCCAGCAAATACAAGGTCAAATCGAGATGTTGCAGGATGAATGTTATGAGCGATATTTACAGGCGTACTTTCCAAGCCAGTTCAGCGTGCCGTTTAAACAGCATCTTGCCGAACATCCCTTAGCGAATGAAATTAAAGCAACCGTCATAAGCAATAAAGTCATCAACCAGACGGGCTGCGGCTTTTTAAGTCTGGATATTGACGGCGAAAATGGCGGTACATTGGATACTGTCAATTGCTATCTGGCTTTCGACCAGATATTACAGGCTGATGCTTTACGGCAAGCGATATGTGCGTTGGATAATAAAATCGCCACAGATCAGCAATATCAATTATTGATCCAGCTAGAAAAAAACTTGGCGTATTTTTGCCGCTGGGCGGTAGCACACGGCAGAACCATTCGGCCTGATACCGATACGATTAGTTACTACAGCCGTTATTTAAAAGACTATGAAAAATATGCCATTCAACATAACCCCGAACATTGGCAAGAACAATTCGATCAATACCAACAGGCACAGGTACCAACAGAATTGGCAAAAAAACTGGCCTTTATTGCCAATATCCAGGATTTCCCCTTCATTATGCTATTGGTGACCGAAACCCAGCAAGATTTTACGGTAATCCTGGGCTTATTGGACGACATCACCCAAACATTAGGTCTGGATGAAATCCGGCAACAGTTAGCCAACATGCCCCTGCGTGATATTTGGGAAAGAAAGGTGTCCCATGATTTGCGGGAAGACATGCAAAGCATCACAGGTCAATTACTGAAGAAGATCCTGTCAAGCAACGTCGAGACTTGTGCCGACTATTTTGGACATCAGGCTGAAAAGCAGCGGATCAAGCAATATCGGCGGCTTTATTTGGAAATCCAAAATTTAGTGCCTAGTGTGCTGTTACCTTATGTTGCCTTGATAAGGGCATTAGGGAATTTGCTTGAGGAAAACCTATAGCTCAATAATCAACTTAACAAAGCGTAAAGGTTTCACCCAGATTTAAAAACCATTAGCGTAATATCATCGTAAAAAGAGGTTCTTTTGCAAAATTGTTGTAATTCGGCAAATAGACAATCTATGATGATTTGCGGAGACTTCTCGGCATTTTGCAAAAGCACGGCCTTGGTGCGTTCCAGGCCGAAAAACTCTTTATTTTCGTTTTCAGCTTCGGTCAAGCCGTCGGTATAAAACAGGATCAAATCACCCTTCCCAAGCATCGTCGTTTTCTCTTCAAAAATAACATCTTTTT
This sequence comes from Methyloglobulus sp., assembly GCF_964779595.1. NCBI lineage: Bacteria > Pseudomonadati > Pseudomonadota > Gammaproteobacteria > Methylococcales > Methylococcaceae > Methyloglobulus > Methyloglobulus sp. The sequence continues at coordinate 13,563 of NZ_CBAROL010000012.1, read as the reverse complement.
TAATTCCTAATATTAAGCCTTCAGCGTCCAGTTTCTTAAATTCCCCCTCAAACAGGCTGAATAACAAGGGCGGCGGGTGTCCGGCATTGGCAAATCTTAATCGTTGCGTGTGGATGTTGTATTGCAAATAAAACAAGGTGATGAAGTAGTCTGATTTATCTAAATCGTCAAACAGGAAATTGTTCAGGACATCTAGCGTTTCTGAAGGGGTCGCTAATACGTTGGTCTGCGCCCGGATAGCACTACGGGTTTCGACCATGAACAGGGCTGGGCCGATGGAATGACCGGAAACATCGGCAATAACCATATCCAGTTGAGTTTCTTTGCGAAAGAAATAATCAAAATAGTCGCCACCAACCTTGTCGGCGGGTAGACAAAAACCCGTTACCTCAAAATCATCCGACTTAATGGGGGCAGAGGGAGATAAAGTAGCCTGGATTTGTTGGGCAATCCTGATTTCATTCTGGGCAATCGCCAAATTGACGTGTGCTTGGCGAATTTGCTCCTCCGCCGCTTTACGGCCAGAAATATCGTGGATGAAGCCGCTAAAGATGTAAGCATTGCCGAGCTTTAAAGGCGAAACACTGAGTTCGACGGGGAATTCAGTGCCGTCACGGCGTAAGGCAACTTGTTCCGTCTGTTTGTTTAATATTGGGGCAAGGCCAGCCTGTAAAAATGTGTGTAGACCCTTGCGGTGTGCGCTGCGAAAACGGGCAGGGATAATCAATTCATCAAGACGCTGGCCTATCGCCTCTTTGTTTGACCAACCGAACATTTTTTCGGCACGTTGGTTCCAGTCGGTAATGATGCCGTAAGAATCCATAATGACAATCGCATTCATCGAGCTTTCGATAATCAGCCGTGTGCGTTTTTCAGACTCTATCAGCGCATCTTGAAAGTGCATCCTAGTGGTAATGTCCAGGTCAACACCGCGCCATTTCAGCAGCTTCCCCCCTGCATTGATGATCGGCAAGCCCGTCGATTCGGTCAGGATCTGTTGCCCATCCTTGTGTTGATAGTGGTTGACCAAGGCATAGAATGGTTGTTGGCTGGCGGCGTAAGACTGTTGGGATTCTTGGTCTTGGGCGGTCAAAAATTCCGTGTAATGTTTGCCGATGACTTGCTCCTGGCTGAAACCCAGGATTTGTTTGACGGCATTGCTGCTATATATGTAGTAACCCCTGGAGTCTTGTTCCCATAACCATTCACCAGTCATTTCTGCCATTTGCCGAAACCGTTCCTCACTTTCGATCAGCGCAGATTCAGCATCTTTCCGATGGGTGATGTCTTCATTGGCACTTTGATTATCAGTCTTATGTGTCATAAAAAGATCATTGTCTGGGTCGATAAAAAGACAGATTCAGATTCCGTGTTAGTTAAGGGAATAACTAAAAATTCAAAAACTTCCTTCTTCGTCCTCCAGGGATAGAGGCAGTGCGGCAGCGGGTATGGAATCCGCGCCATCTCTCAGGGAGAATGCTGGGATAAAGGGTCAAGTTAATCATTGGCGGATCAACTACGAAGCGAAATACTTCTGTGACGGGCTTATTTATTTCGATACTGGCCTTGCCTGCCACGGGTTGGGAAACGTCGAAATGATACATAACACGTTCTCCTGTCAAAATAAATGACCGACCTTGGACTGATTAAAGTCACAAGCCATCAAACTCAATTTATCCACATTAACAAAACTCGCATATTGGACAACAATATCAATAGCATGTTCCTAAGCGATAGTTGCTCTTGTATTAATTGTTCGGTCTATTGCCACCAGATAACAAATATATCTCCTGACCATATGAACGTTAGTTCCATACTGGCGTATTTGGGAAGGCTTACTTTCATTGACAACTAACAAATGGGTGTTATGTTAATTTTGTTGCTAGTTGTTTTAGCGTTTTAAGTTAAATCTGTTTAGGAGAAAATAATGCATATCTTGATATCTAAATCCATAGTGAGCATATTATCAGCTATAAGTATTCTCTTTGGTCTTTTCCTTGCTCAAAATGCAATGGCAAGTGAACATGAAACTGCGTGCAAGGATCATATACAAAACAAAATCGCTTGGGATAGTAATTCACCATACGACAGTTCCTCGAAATGGACAGAATCCAACTTGGAAAGCTTATGTAAGGGAACAAAAAATCCTAAAGAGCCTGGAGAATGTTTCCAAAAAGTAATGACAGGGCATGTGAAATGGGGTGATAGTGATAAATGGGATTGGAAAAATGCTGTCACTCTATGTGCAGGAACTGATAATTCTGATGAAAGAATTTCCTGTTTCAAAGGAAGTATAGATGCTGGAGAAAAGTGGGATGCTGCAGTTTTACAATGCCAGTCAAGTGGTAGAATTGTTATTCAGTAATTTTCATCACTCAAAGATCTCCCCGCAATAAGGTGTCTAAATAAATGAGTATGCCGGATTAGAGTTAGGGTAATCCGGCATATTTCAAACCTCCAAAATATTCTTTATGAATGGCTTATAGGTCAGGCAGAGCGAGGTATCAACGTAAATCCTTGGACAGTAAACTGGCATTCCCGCCAATAGCGGCGGTATTGGTGGTGACGGTTTGTTCAATGGCGAAGCGGCGCAAATAGTCCGGCCCACCAGCCTTCGGGCCAGTGCCGGAAAGCCCCATGCCACCGAACGGCTGTGCTCCGACTACAGCACCAATCATATTCCGGTTGATATAAATATTGCCGACTTTTGCACTTTGCTGGATAGCCTTGATGTTGGCATCAATACGGCTGTGGATTCCTAAGGTTAAGCCGTAGCCCGTTGCATTGACCTCATCAATAACCTGATCTAGTTTGGCTGCATTGTAACGAATCAGGTGCAGTACTGGGCCGAACACTTCTTGGGTGAGTTGTGATAAGGTGTTTATTTCAACTAATGTGGGAGGAAAAAAACTGCCATGCCGTAAGCTATCATCCAATGTTAGTTGACAAAGCAGTTTCGCCTCTTGCTGCATTTGTTTCAGATGGGCGTTTAATGGAATCAGCGCAGCCTTATCAATGACAGGGCCAACGTCGGTTTGGTAAATACCGGGATCGCCCATAGAGAGTTCTTTCATAGCACCTATCAGCATAGCTATGGCTTTATCCGCAATTTCCTGCTGCACAAACAACACACGCAAGGCTGAACAACGCTGGCCCGCACTGTTGAACGCCGATACGATAATATCTTGAACCAGCTGTTCCAGTAATGCCGAGCTATCTGCAATCATGACATTCTGGCCGCCAGTTTCGGCAATCAGGGGTACGATAGTCTGATGATGCTGTGCTAACTGCCGATTGATGAATTGCGCAGTTTCCGTCGAGCCCGTGAAGGCAACACCGGCAACTCGTGGGTCTGGCAATAAATGTTGCCCGATCAAGCTGCCACTAGCGGGTAAATACTGCAAGACCGATTCGGGTATGCCTGCTTGATGCAATATCTCCACACAGCGCATCGCGGTTAAAGCTGTTTGGCTTGCGGGTTTTGCGATAACGGTATTGCCTACGGCTAGCGCCGCCGTTACTTGGCCTATGAAAATGGCAATCGGAAAATTCCACGGACTAATACAAATAAAAACGCCCCGACCATAATAATAAAGTAGATTTTCCTCGCCAGTGACACCTGGCAGTTTTTTGGGTGTGCTGAACAGTTCTAGCGCAGATTGTGCGTAATAGCGGCAATAATCCACGGCTTCCCTGACTTCTGCCAAGGCATCTTTGATGGTGCGCCCGCCTTCGCGGATACATAAGGAAACTAATTCCAGCCGATGTTGCTCGATAAGGTCGGCGGCTTTCAACAAGCAATCTGCACGGGTTGTTACAGGGGTAAGCCGCCATTCGGTAAATGCCTGGGCAGCGAATTCTATCGCTTGTTCAATCGCTTTTTCGTCGGCATAGATCACACTGCCGACGGTTAATCTGTTATCAGATGGATTTTTGACTAGATGTTGTTCGTCGCAATGGTACCTGCCATTAATTATGGGGGCGGCCTGCCAGTGTTTATCTACTAAAGCGTTAAGGTTCTGCTGTAGCTGTTGTAATAAATCAAGATTAGCCAGATTTAAGCCTTCAGAATTAAGCCGTTGTTCACCAAATAACGATCTGGGCAAGACAATTTTAGGCTTCTTTATTGATATTTTAACCCGTTCAACAGGATCATAAACCAACTCCTCAACACTAATGTCAGCACTATCTATCTGATTGATAAAGGACGTATTGGCGCCATTTTCCAGTAATCGCCTGACAAGATAGGGCAACAATTCATGATAAAGACCGACGGGTGCGTAAATACGGCAAGGGATTTGCCATCTTTGGGTTTCAATGATTTCAGCATATAGAGATTCTCCCATACCGTGCAGCCGCTGGAATTCATAACCGGGATGGTGTTTGCCACTGTGAAAAATAGCGGCCAGGGTGTGGGCATTATGGGTGGCGAACTGCGGATAAAACACATCAGGCCGAGATAGAATCAGTTGTGAACATGTCAGATACGATGCATCAGTCGCCGATTTATGCGTGAACACAGGATAATCACTCAGCCCATTTTCCTGTGCGCGTTTTATTTCGCTGTCCCAGTAGGCGCCTTTAACCAAGCGCAATGGGATTTTTTTATGGTGGCTTTCAGCCAATGTGACAAGCCAGCGAATAACGGATAAAGCCCTTTTTTGGTAGGCCTGCACCGCCAAACCTAATCCTGACCAGCCGCTTAAATCAGGATGTATAAAAACGTTAGCAAAAATATCCAGGGACATATCCAGGCGTTCGGATTCTTCTGCATCGACAGTGATGGAAATATTGGCTGTACGCGCCTTCTGTGCCAGCGCCAACAATTTATCGGTTAATTCCTTAACCGCCCGGACATGCTGCAAAGGCTCGTAGCGCGGACACAGTGCTGATAATTTAACCGAAATCCCAGGGTTGGCATATATATTGGTGGACGGGGCATGTTCAGCCAATGCTACTATTGCTGAAAGATAAGACTGGTAATATCGCTCCGCATCGTCTGCTGTTAAAGCCGCTTCACCCAGCATATCGAAAGAATGGCGATAGAACTTTTCTTGCTCACTACGCTCAATTGCTTGTTGTATAGACTCAGCGAATACAAACTGTTCAGCTAGGTAAGCCATAGTCTGCTTTAGGGCTGTGCGAATGAGTGGCGCTCCGATGCGATTTAGTAGTTGCCCGAAGACCGGAAACCAATGCTGATCAGCGAACAACACATGTTCTTCAAATTGTCGGGTAAACAACAGGGCTTGGCTGGACAGGTTGACCAGAAAAGAATCGCTATGCCTCAGATGGTTTTGCCAGTCGGCATGGGTGAGCTTTTCCTGTAAAAACAGGTCTTGGGTATGGCTGTCAGGGATACGCAGCAAGGCTTCGGCAATGCCCATTAAAACGATGCCTTCCTGTGAATTGAGCTGATATTCGCGCAGGAACGCTTCAATTGTGGTTTGTGGGCCTTTTTTTGCCCTGACCGCATTGACCAGCGTTTTGGCGCAGTCGCCAACCCTCACTGGATCGTAAGAGTCCAATTGGGTTAAAAGTCCTTCAAGAATTTTGTCCTCATCCGCTAAATAAGCCTGATTGATGGCGGCTCGCAACGCGGTTAATGTTTCATGAGTCATGTTCTTCGGAGGCTTTTTCTGCATTGAATATTTCCTGTTCAATTTGGTCATAGGAGTAATTGGTTAATGGTATTAGTAGATAAATTTAGACAGAAGAATTCGAGCTGATTTAAACTGATCCTAAATTTCAACTGACTCCATCGGTTCGACATATTACTGATAAAAAAGTGTATTTTTATTTTTCAATCCATTAGTGAATAATTTCAATGACAAATAATAGTTGGTCAGTAGCAGATATTTGTGATGAGTTCCCTAGCAGTTATAGCGTCCTACCCCAGATTTTTCGTCCTTACGGGAACATAAAAAAATGCCATGGAAAAATTGAAACGGTTTTGCTTGAAGCAGATAACAGGAAGCTGATTGAGCTACTGGGCAACGAAGGTAACGGGCGTATCGTTGTAGTTCAATGTCCGCAACAAGAATCGGCACTATTTGGCGATCAGCTTGCCAAACTCGCAATCGACCATCATTGGGGCGGGGTGATCGTCCACGGTGCAATAAGGGATATTGGACAACTGCGTGAAATGCCAATTTGCGTATTCGCATCCGCCATTTACCCTGTTCGTGGACAGCAAAATGGGGGTGGAGAAATAGGCGCAATGATTAAAATTGCTGATACTGTAATACGACCTAACGATAATATCTACGCCGATGAGGACGGCATCATAACTTCCACTAAAGAATTGCTTTAGCTATTAAAACCCACAGTTTTATTCTAAAAAAACGAAACATCAGCGACTAATGCCAGGGCTGCTTCAGCACAGTCAGTCGAGATGGCGACCAAGGCAAAATCATCATCACGCTCAATAAAGCGGACACTGCGTATACTGATACCGGCATCAGTGAAGCATCGTGCTATCTGTGCTATTACGCCCGGCTGATTTTTCAGTTTAACTAAACATGGTGTCTTCGGTAACAACCTGTAGCCCTGCAATTTCCCTAAGCACTGCAAGGCACGATCATACTGGTCAATATTGAACACAATGACGGCATTGTCGTCAACTGATTTTGCCCCGCACTAGCGGACGCTCGGCTAAGAGAGTAACCTCTACAACCGAGGTCAACCATGAAAACCAAAAAAGAAGAAACGACAACAACACGATCTGTCCGCAACAACTACACAGCACAGTTCAAAGAACATACATTGGAACGGGCTGATAAAGACGGCATCCCCAAGGTGGCACATGATTTGGGGCTTGCCGAGTCCATGCCCTATTACTGGTGGGCAGAACGTCGGCAAACAGGACAACCCTTTGATGAGCAAAGCCCCAACAATCTGAAATGGCTAGGCTTAAACGGGACAACGCCCACCTGGAAGACGAGGTGGCCTACTTAAAAAAGGCAGCAGCATACTTCACCAAACTGCCCAAGTGAAGTATGTCATGAGACCTTTGCACGAATCCAAGCCAAAAACGGGTAACATAGAACTTTATCCAAGTCCGAGTAATAGCCCATATCCTGGAAGAACTTAGCCCAAACCAGCTTGAGCGATCCCTTTGTCAAGCACCTCGAAGCCTTGGAAGAACTGGACGGCATCCACCAATTGATCGACTGGAAGCCGATAGAACAACAGATGTCTGGAGTCCATGCCAAAAAGCAAGGTGAGCAAGCCTAGCCGCCCTTGCTGATGTTCTCGGCACACCGCTTCGCTGCCCCTGCATCGCCGCCTAAAGCGCCTGCTGTTGGTGTCCTGCAGTCGAAGGCGCTGTTGTTGTAAAGCGGGTATGGCCTGATCAACCCTAGGCTGGAGAAGCAACTGGCGCGGGACTTGCTGTTCCGGCGCTTCATCAACCTAGGGCTAAGCGAAAGCGTACCCGACAGCACCTTGGCGATTCCGCAACACGCTAGCCCAGCAGGGCTTGCCGGACACGTTAAAGCGCCGAGCCGGGTGGGATCACTTCCTGATGCGCGAGGCCAACAAATCACAAGGGGAGTTCAGCCTGATAGTGCTGGCGTATAATTTCACGCGCGTAGTGAATATTCTTGGCATGGGTGCGCTCAGGGACTGTTGCGTCCGACGCACTGAAACCAAGGTGGTTATCATTGGCTATGCATAAAATGGGGCTAAAGACCCAAGTTTTAACTGTTAAACTGGAGTTCATCTAATAATGAGTTGGCTTATCCAGATAAGTGCTTAAAGCGTTGACCATTTTTCAAAAAAAATGCCGGAAGCAGTTAGAGGACAAGCCAGCTTTTTGAATTCTTTCATAGTCTCATATGCAATCCTCGCCGTAATCCCTACTGGTGTGATGGTTATTTGAAGAATTGTTGATTCGGCTGAAAGCTTTACGAAATCAGGAAGATATATTAATTCTGCTTTGTCTTAGGCAGTGATTCCTTTGGAAGTGGCTTTTTGGTTGATAGCTGTTCTTTAGAATTGATGCTTTCTTTGTGGTCTTGTGCAGTTGCGATTTGCAACCAACCATTGACCTCGGTCAAATTATCTTCACTGATCATACCTATCGCTTGCATAAACCGCATCCGGTTTTTGACGTAGCTGTATTTGGCTTTTGCCAAATCCCGCATGACACTAAACTCTTCTTGCTGGGCATCGAGTACATCATTCATGGTTTCAGCACCGTATCCGAATCCGGTTTCCATCGCTTCTCTGGATTTGCTGGCGGATTCCAGTGCTTTTCGCGTTGCCTTAATGCGCCTAACGCTGGCATTGGAGTTTAAAAAAGCGTCGCTGGTTTCTTTGGTCAAGGCACGGATCTTAGCTTCTTTGTCGTACTTGTTGAGCGTCAGTTTGTATTGGGCTTCCTGTGTTTGTCTGGTGGTCACGCCGCCGCTGAAAAAAGGCACATTGACATTGATGGCCGCTACCTGAGTTTCGGTCTGTCCGGTGCGGGCACTTTGGAAACCGGTGTCGGTATTGTAATAGTTCAGTTGCAGTTCTACGACGGGCAAATGTCTTGATTTCTGCGTGGCGACATCGTGATCGGCGGCTTCGATTGCTTGTTGTTGTGCAGCCAAGGTTGGATTTTCACTTCTAGCAACTGCCAACCAATCTTCCAACTTGCCTTCGAGTTCCTTGTATTCTATTTCATCACGCAGTTTAAGTAATGATACGGGTGAAGTATTAGTGAGTTCTTTCAAGCTTTCTTTTGCCGTAACGAGCTTTGCTTCTGATTCAATGATACTGGCTTTGACTTGATCAAGGCGGGATTCAAGAGCATATAAATCGGTGATTTTAACCAGTTGACGGTCAAATAGCTTTTGTATTTGCTCCAGTTGTTGTTCAGTGATTTCCTTTTCGCTATTGAAAAAACTGAGTTCATCATCGGCTTCCAGCACGTCAAAATATTTTTCCACCACATTGAACAATAACGCATGTTGGGATTCAACGTTTTCTAGGGAATATTGATTTTCAACGGATTTTGCTCGCCGCCAGTTCCAGAATTTGGGGAAATCGAGCAAGGTCTGGTTTAACGAAACCACGTACCGAGTTCCGGTGTAATCATCCACCTGCCTGCCGGATTCCTGCTTGTTAGTGGACCAGTTGCCCGTACCCGTAACTTGGGGCAACATTGCTCCCAGTGCTTGACCTTTTTGCGCGGTTCCTATTTGAATTTTGACTTCGGATGACTTAAGTTCAGGGTCGGCCTCCAATGCTTGATGGTATATGGTTAGTAAATCTTCTGCATAACCCGTTCCAGATGCTAAAACGATAAGCACCGCCATCAATATTGTGCGTTTTTTCATAGTTTCAGTCCTCTATAAATGCCCTGGCAAAGGTATTGGTGATGGGCTGTGTCAGGTACTCGAATACCGTCCGTTCGCCCGTATTGATGAATACTTCCGCAGGCATACCGAGCAGCAATTCCAGTCCCCGCAATTTAACGTAGCTGTCCGGTGTCAATTCAATTTGAGCCAGGTAATACGTGTTGCCGCTACGTTCCTCCGTCAACTTGTCTGCCGACAAATTGATGACTTTGCCCATCACCTTCGGAACCAGGGCTTGTTTAAAGGCACTGAACCTGACTTCCGCAATTAACCCTGTCCTAACCCTATCAATATCGATAGGTGATACCTGCGCGTCGATAATCAGTTCTTCTTGTTGCGGCACAATGTCAAGTATCGGTTTACCTGGTGTGATGACACCACCGACATTATGCACCGACAAGCCGAGTACCCGTCCACTTGCTGGGGCTTTAATGTCTGTACGTGTAACTTTATCAGATGTGGCTGTAAAGCGTTGGGAAACATCATAAAGTTCTGCCTGTACCTCACCTAATTTGCCGACGACTTCTTCCTGGAATTTTTTTTGCAGTTGTAGGATTTGTAATTTCGTTTCGCCGATTTGTATTTCACTACCTGCAACTTCAGAGGTTAACCCCGCGATTTCTCCAATAACGGAGGCATGGTTACGTTCAATATCTCGTAATCTTTGTCTATCGGCAAAACCTTGCGCCAATAGCTCTTTCAAGTCTTTTACCTCTTCTGAGTAAGAAACCATCAGTTGTTGCTTACTGCTGCGTTGACCTTGTAAGCCATTAATTTTTGAGTTTAATTGACTGATCCGCTGCTTTAAAACAGTCGTTTCGCCTTCAATAGAGTTTTTTCTGGCCTGAAAAATCTGGTTTTCACCCTGTCTTGCTTCGACGATATGGGCATCGGATAAATCCTTCAAATTATCGGGAAAGCTTATCTCATTCAGGTTATCCCGTTCAGCTACAAGCCGTGCCATCTGTGACGATAAGGCGATCATTTGGCCGCGCAGAATTTCCAATTGCGCGTTGACCTCAGTGCGATCCAGCTTCAACAGTACATCGCCTTCTTTTACGATGTCGCCATCTTTCGCCAGTAATTGGCTGACGATCCAGCCATCCAGATGTTGTACCGTCTTGCTGTGCGATTTCACTGTGACATGCCCAGGTGCCAATGCCGCGCTATCAATAGGTGCAAAAAAACTCCAGGTACCCAATATGCCAAAAGTTATCACCATAACCGTAATGCCAATATTCCTGATGGGACGCTCATCAGTCATCAAGGAAATGTCATCGTTGTGCGGATCAGTGTTACGTCTATCTTTCATTTTATGACATCCTGTGTTGGGCAAGCGTCTAGGAAGGACGGGAAGCCTGGCTTGCCAGGACAGGTGCGGGTTTAACTAACTGTTGTTGCAATTGCGCCAACACCTGGTCGCGTGGCCCGTAAAGTCCAACAGCACCGTCATTGAGTATCAGCAGTTTATTCACATTAGCCAAAACATTGCTGCGGTGGGTAATGACCACAACCGTGACTTTTCTTAATTTTAGCCGTTGGATAGCATTACTGAGTGCCAGTTCGCCTTGTTCGTCCAGATTAGAGTTAGGTTCGTCCAGCACGACAATGACGGGATCGCCATATAAAGCCCGCGCCAAGCCTATGCGCTGGCGCTGCCCACCTGATAGGGCACCACCATCCGCGCCGATAAAGGTGTCATAGCCATTAGGCAAGCGCAGAATCAGCTCATGCACATCTGCCATTTTAGCGGCACTGACGACCAGTTCAGGATCAAGATTGCCAAAACGAGCGATATTTTCGCTGATGGTGCCTTCAAATAGTTCGATATCCTGGGGCAGGTAGCCAACATACGGACCGAGTTCATGACGATTCCAAACGAAGACATCCGCGCCATCAAGCCGTATATTGCCGTTCGCAGTCGGCCAGATCCCCAGTAACGCCCGTGCAAAAGTTGATTTTCCAGCACCACTAGGGCCAAGTACGCCGACCACATCGCCCCTGTCGATTTTTAGGGTAATACCTTTAAGGGCTGACACTTTAGCACCCGGTGGTACAACGGTTGCTGCTTCAATACTAAAAGCACCTACGAGCTCTGGCAAAGACATTCTTTCGGTATCAATCTGGGTTTTCAGTAATATATCGTTTAAGCGATTATATTGACTTCGGGCACTAATAAAGCCTTTCCACGACCCGATCATGATGTCGATAGGTGCCAACGCCCTGCCCAGCAAAGTTGAACCAGCAATCATCATGCCTGAGGTGATTTCATTTTCTATCACCAGATAAGCACCCACCGCCAAAATCAGCGATTGCGAAGACATTCGGATTAATTTTGATAACGCGCTCATCAAGCCAGCGTGCAAACTTGCCGTCGCCTGTAACAGCAAAATCTGGCGGGTGCCTAAAATCCAGCGTTTCTGCACATTTCGCAGCATACCCATTGACTCGATCACTTCGGCATTCCGCAGGTTCTTATTGACCAGATTGCGTCCAGTAATAGCCAAGCCATTAGCTTCATTCAGCATTTCACTCGTCAATTTTTCATTTAGGAAGGCGACTATGATCAACACAATGGCAGTGGCAACAGCAGTCCAACCGTACCAGGGATGAAAAACAAACATGACTGCAATGTAAATCGGTATCCACGGTGCATCGAAAAAAGCAAACAAGCCTTGTCCGGTCAAAAATTGCCGCAATGCCGTCAAATCATCCAGCGGTTGTGAACTGCCCCTGATACCGCCGCTATACAGTGATTGCTTATAAGCCACATGAAACAAGCGTTCGTTAAGCATCGTTTCCAAACGACTGCTGACCCTGACCAAGACCTGTGAACGCACCCATTCCAACATTCCCATCGTAACAAACAGCACCAAGACGATGAGCGTCAACATCAATAAGGTCGATAAGTTTCCCGTTGGCACCACGCGGTCATATAACTGCAACATGTAAATGGTCGGCACCAGTTGCAGGATATTGATTACCAAACTGAAACCCGCCGCAGTGATGAACGCGTTCTTGCACAGCAGGAGTGCTTCGTGCAAATCAGACTTGCTTGTTTTTTTCATGGCTGCGAAACCATAAAGAAGCTATCGTTAAAAGTTGCGTTCATTATCATCATAAATTCCATCCCCTGTAGATATTGCTTGTTTGCAACTACTACAAAATAGACTGGATTTATAATTTGACTCAGAATTTACTCTTGGATTTTCAATAAGTTTTGAAGTGATTTTTGGGTCTGGTGGCGAAGCAAATTTACCACAGTTGGTGCACCACCTTCCGCCATTATGCTCAATGGTGCTAGTCTTCTTACAACTTTGGCAAATTGTTAATTCTGGATTTTCAACATTTAAACCATATTTGATACTTGGTTTTTTAGTGGGAGTCTCTACAATTGACTCAAGAGGAAGCTCAGCAATTGACTCAACGCGCTTACAACTAAAATTATTTGCCTCAAGATGTTTAATTAAGGGGTCAAAGCCCTTATCTGAAGAAAGAATATAGCATTGCGTATCAGCGTAACTCTCAAACACCCTGCCCAAAGTAAATGCGATATGAAAATCTAGCGAGTTTTTGCCATACCCGTCAATTTTTTGATAATCAATGCGAACATATTTATTCTTACTATCAATTTTCTTTTTAATCTTAGGCTCTGGTTGATGATGTCCTACAAATACGATCGCTGAATAACTTGCATCCAGAGCAGACAAATCAAGATGATGCTTGTTTTCATAATCAACTAGCAGTAATTTTCTAGGCATATTTAAACACTCCCACCCATGCCTTCAATAAACGTATCAATGAAAGCCTGAATCTTCTCAGCCACTCGCCCCAAAATGGTTTTACGCTCTAATACTTTAGGCTGATAGTTCAGTGCATCTTTAATTTCTTGGGGTCTAGGCAATCGACTGGCAAACTCATACGTTTGCAATAGTTTCTGTAGTTGCTCTGGTTGAATCTTTTCATCAGCACACAACTGCTCAAAGGCAGTTTGTTTATGCTTAGACCAATAATCGCCAAACTCACCAATCACATTGTCACTTGGTTGAAGTTTAGGCAGGTTTTCTTCAATGAATTTTTCAATAAGTTCACGTTTGCTACGCAGTTGAACTTCACCTGCCACCAAATCAATGATTTCTTTTTGACGTTTCTTAGCCTCTTCAGGATTAAGATTTTTGAGGCTCATCAATAAATTCAGAATATACGCCACATTGAT
>NZ_CBAROL010000011.1:0-77376 GCF_964779595.1 Methyloglobulus sp. | reverse complement strand
GAGTCAAGTAGAGGCTGTCATGCAAAAACTTAATCACAGACCACGAAAAACGCTAAACTACAAAACACCCCATGCGGTATTTTTTGGCGTCGACAAACGACAAGCCGCATGAATACTAGAATTGCACTTCAGAGTTGAATTCGCCATTTATAAAAACCTAATAATTTCTAATTTAATTTGTTCGAATTATAGCACGGTAGGTTGGGGAGAGGCACGAACACCAATGAGACCGTTCATTATATTTTTCTCGTTCCCACGCTGTGCGTGGGAACGCATATCGGCGGTGGGTCTGCATTACCACGCACAGCGTGGGAACGAGCATTTCATCAAACCGCCGCCAACCCCGCGATATTGTACCCACAATCCACATAAGTAATTTCCCCGGTAATGCCGGAAGCCAAATCGGAACACATAAACGCGGCGGCGTTGCCAACTTCTTCTATCGTCACGTTTTTCCGAAGTGGTGCAGCGTCGGCGGCTTTGTTCAGCATGGCTTTAAAATCATTGATGCCTGATGCTGCCAAAGTACGGATAGGCCCTGCTGAAATGGCATTGACACGCGTACCTTCGGGGCCTAACGCCACTGCCATATAACGGACATTCGCTTCCAGACTGGCTTTAGCAACGCCCATGACATTGTAGTTAGGGATCGCCCGTTCTGCGCCGAGATAGGTCAAGGTCAACAAGGAGCCGTTTCGCCCTGCCATCATTGCGCGTCCTGCTTTCGCCAAGGCGGTAAAGCTGTAGGAACTGACATCATGGGCAATTCGGAAATTGTCACGGGTGGTGACATCAACATAATCCCCGTTCAGCGCATCACGCGGCGCAAAAGCCACCGAGTGCACAATACCATCCAGGCCGTCCCAGTGCTTGCCCAGTTCCGTAAACACCGTGTCGATATGCTCATCAATACTGACATCGCATTCGATAATGATTTTAGAATCGCACTGCCCAGCCATTTCTTCGACGCGGCTTTGCAGCTTTTCATTCTGGAACGTAAACGCCAGTTCAGCACCCTCGCGGTGCATGGCTTGCGCGATGCCCCATGCGATAGAACGGTTGCTCGCCAAGCCCACAATCAAGACCCGTTTGCCCTGCATAAAACCCATTGTCATCTCCCGATGTTTTTGTTGTTACAATAGGGTTGAAAGTATCCACGAGCCGCTTTGTGATGTCCAGTTTTTTGTCCGAATGATTTGTCCCCCTCTTTGAAAAAGAGGGGTTAGGGGATATTCTCTAAAAAACCCCCCTCAATCCCCCTTTTTCAAAGGGGGAAGCTGGAGTTTGACTTTACGGCATCTCAATCATATTAATTGCTTAAAACTATGCTATTTCGCAACGTTTCAATTTTTTTTGCTTTATTCTTAACGGCTTGCGACCTAAACCAAATCAACAACCCTTATCCCAAGGATCAAGACGGGCAGGCGATTTTATACCAATCATTTGATGAACGCCCCAAGCACTTAGACCCCGCCATTGCTTACAGCGAAAACGAATATGCGTTTATCGCCCAGATTTACGAGCCGCCATTCCAATACCATTACCTGAAACGACCTTATCAACTGATTCCACTAACGGCAACAAAAATGCCTAACATTCAGTATGTTAACAAGCAAGGCGAAAAACTTGACGCTAATGCGGACATCAAGGACATTGCGTATACCGATTACATCATCGACATCAAGCCCAATATCCGTTATCAACCGCACCCCGCTTTGGCAAAAACGGCAAATGGCGATTTTGCCTTTCATCATCTAAGCAAAGACCAGATTGTTTCCCTAAATACACTCACCGATTTCAATGCTACAGGCACTCGTGAATTGGTTGCTGAGGATTACGTATACCAAATCAAACGACTGGCGCATCCCAAAACGCAATCGCCGATTGCGGAAATGATGAAAAACTACATTGTTGGCTTTGGCGAGTTTTCAGAAAAGGTCAAACAGCTATCCAAAACCGCCATAAAAGACGTGCCGATGTCTGGCGTTATGGCGATCAACCGTTACCAGTACCGCATTCGCATTAACGGCAAATACCCGCAATTTATGTACTGGCTAGGTATGATGTTTTTTGCGCCAATGCCTTGGGAAGCTGATGCCTTCTACAATCAACCTGGATTATCCGACAAGAATATTACCTTGGATTGGTTTCCCATCGGCACGGGTGCTTACCTGTTGGCTGAGAACAACCCCAACCGGCGCATGATCCTGGAAAAAAACCCTAACTTCCATCTGGAAGCCTACCCATCCGAGGGCGAACCGGAAGATAAGCAAAAGGGCTTATTGAATGATGCAGGCAAGCCCTTGCCCTTTATCGATAAGGTCATTTTCATGCTGGAAAAAGAGACCATTCCCTATTGGACGAAATTTCTGCAAGGTTATTTTGACGCTTCCGGTATTGCCTCGGACAATTTCGACCAAGCCGTGCAGTTTACCGGCAGTGGCGGCGCACGGTTGACGGAAACCATGCAGAAAAAAGGCATCCAACTACAAACTACGGTAGAAACATCAAGTTTTTACATGGGTTTTAATATGCTGGACGCAACCGTTGGTGGCTACACAGAACAAGCCAGAAAATTGCGGCAAGCGATTTCAATCGCGGTTGATTATGAAGAATTTATCTCTATCTTCATGAATGAACGCGGACTGGCTGCACAAGGCGTGCTACCGCCTGGTATTTTTGGTTATGAAGAAGGTAAGGTCGGAATCAATCCATATATCTATGAATGGCTAAATGACAAGTCCCAACGTAAAAAAGTTGCCGTTGCAAGGCAATTGATGAAAGCAGCGGGTTACGACAATGGCATCGACCCCAAAACCAAACAAGCATTGATACTTTATTTTGACACTACCTCGACCAGTATTGATGACCGTCCCAGAATGAGCTGGTACCGCAAACAATTTGAAAAACTTGGGGTTAAGCTGGTCATTCGGGCGACAGATTACAACCGTTTTCAGGACAAAATGCGTAAAGGCAATGCCCAGATTTTCGTCTGGGGCTGGAATGCGGATTACCCTGACCCTGAGAACTTCTTTTTCCTGCTTTATGGCGGCAATTCAAAGGTTAAATTCGGTGGCGAAAATGCCAGCAACTACCAGAATCCAGCATTTGACCGTTTATTTGAAGACATGCGGAATAGGGATAATAGCCCACAACGCTTTCAATTAATTCAACAAATGCAGGAAACTGTACGCCACGACGCGCCCTGGATTTTTGGTTTTCACCCCAAACGATTTTCCTTGTCCCATAGCTGGTATAAAAACCGTAAAACTCATGCAATGGCCAATAACGAGCTAAAATACCAGCGCCTGGATACCGCTGCCAGGACACAAAAACGTCAGGGATGGAACCAACCCATATTTTGGCCTTTGCTGTTGGTTGGTGTGCTGTTCATACTAATCCTCATTTTTGCTGTTAACGCCGTCCGTAGTCGCACCAGGAAAATCTTGCAATGATTAGCTATATTATCAGGCGGTTTTTATATGCCATCCCCATTTTAATCGGGGTGAATATTTTGACTTTCGTGCTGTTTTTTATCATCAACAGCCCCGACGACATGGCGCGTATGCAACTTGGGCAAAAACACGTCACCCAACAAGCAATAGACAACTGGAAACAGCAACATGGCTATGACGTACCGCTGTTATGGAACGCAAAAGCCCAAGCGGAAGAAAAGCTAACGAAAACCATTTTTTACCAAAAATCGGTCGGCCTGTTTTTGTTCCGCTTTGGCACGTCAGACAGCGGCAGGAATATCGGCGCGGATATTAAAGAACGCGCCTTGCCCAGCTTGGCAGTGGCATTGCCGACGTTAATCCTAGGCTTGATAATCGACATCTGTGTCGCCTTGATGGTCGTGCTATTTCGGGGCAGTAAATTGGAGTTAGGGGGAATGGTCGTATGCGTCATCCTTATGTCGGTTTCATCCCTGTTTTACATCATCGGCGGTCAATTTGTGATTGCCAAAGTCTTACGGTGGGTACCCATTTCCGGTTATGACGAAGGCTTTGCAGCCGTTAAATTTATTATTCTACCCGTGTTGATTGGCGTATTTTCCGGCTTAGGCTCAGGTGTGCGCTGGTATCGGACTTTATTTCTGGAAGAAGTCGAAAAAGACTACGTTCGCACCGCCCGCGCAAAAGGCTTGACCGAAACCCAAACCCTGTTCCGCCACGTTTTGCCCAATGCCATGATCCCCATCTTAACGGGAGTCGTCGTCGTATTGCCGATGTTATTCATGGGCAGCCTAATCATGGAATCGTTTTTCAGTATCCCGGGCCTAGGCAGTTACACCATAGATGCCATCAACAGCCAAGATTTCGCTATCGTACGGGCGATGGTTTTCTTGGGTTCGGTGTTATATGTGATCGGCTTGCTGCTGACTGATATTTCCTATACCTTGGTTGATCCCAGGGTTAGGTTGTCATAAGACGTGGATGAAATAAGCTTATACATTCCCTACAAAACGAAAGGTATACTGAACTTTACTTTTCAAGCCCAATAAAATCCCACACCTTATGAGAAATCGTTGCATTTTCGTATTCAGGTACGGGTGGTCCGTTGGGGAAATTGAGCTTGTACACGTTTTCCGCATCTTTAGCTAATTCCGGCATATCCAGCTTGGTGTAGGCTTCCTGCATGACTTGCAGTGCGTAAGGTACGGCAGTGGTGCGTTGATACTTTTCAACCACATAAGAAGCGCGGTTGGCAGCAGCGACATAAGCTTTACGTTTGATGTAATATCTGGCGACATGGACTTCGTGCATAGCGAGATTATTTTTTAGTGCAATCATACGCTTACGTGAATCCGGCGCATATTTGCTTTCTGGATACCTACGTATCAATTCGGCAAAAATATCATAAGCATTACGGGCATTGCCGGGATCGCGTTGCGAGGCATCGGTGGGAATAAAACGTTGGGTGAAACCAATATCGCGGTTGTAATTGACCAAACCTTTCAGGTAATAAGCATAATCCACATTGGGGCTGCGAGGATTCATCTTGATAAAGCGATCTGCTGCCGCAATAGCAGATTCAGGGTCGGAATTCTTGTAATAAGCGTACGCAATATCCAATTGGGTTTGCGCTGAATCTGGCCCAAATGGAAAACGCGCTTCTAATGCCTCATAGATTTTTATGGCCTTCTCATAATTACCGCCATCGACCGCTTTTTTTGCTTGGCTGCGAAATTTGTTGGCATCCCAATCGACACAATCGTCATCGTCTGCTTCACCTGCCTCGTAATCCTTCCAGTCCGCGCATTCATTCTTGCTGGAATCTGAATCACCAGAATAAATACTTTTTAGTGCTGCACAGCCTTGTATGGATAAAACCAAACACAGAATAACTAATAATTTAAACGAAAATAATCGCATAGGACTAACGACACGTTGTATGATGTGGGGTTTACTCGCCGGACGTTCTCAGGGTTGGAAACGACTGTTTGCAGGCGAGTATAACGTATCGTTGAACGAATCAGAAGTAGTGTTATGCCGAAATTTACAGAAACAGTCCCTTACGAACTGGCAGGATTACGCCTGGATCAGGTGCTTGCCGAGCTGTTTTCAGATTATTCCCGCAGTAAATTGCAAACCTGGATCAAGTCTGGGCGGGTTGTAGTCAATGACTTAACCTTGTTAAGTCCAAAAGCCAAATTGGATGGCGGTGAAGAAATAACGCTTGATGCGGAAGCCGAAGTCGTTATCGAATCGACTCCAGAACCTATTCCGCTAGATATAATCTTTGAGGATGACAGCTTATTAATCGTCAACAAGCCTGCTGGCTTAGTCGTGCATCCGGCGATTGGCAATTGGAATGGAACTTTGCTGAATGCCTTGCTTAACCACGATGCAAGCCTGGAAACTTTGCCCAGAGCGGGTATTGTCCATAGAATTGACAAGGAAACCAGCGGTTTGCTGATGGTTGCCAAAACCTTGCAAGCCCATAACAGCCTGACCCAACAACTGCAAGAGCGAGAAATTACCCGCGAATACTTGGCAGTGACGCGAGGACGGATGACCGCTGGCGGCACGGTGGATGAGCCGATTGGACGACATCCGACTGACCGCAAACGCTATACCGTCAGAGAATCCGGCAAGTTTGCCGTCACCCATTACCGCGTCGTCCAACGCTATGCTCATCATACCCTGGTGCAAATGATGTTGGAAACGGGGCGCACCCATCAAATTCGGGTACACATGGCGCATATCCGCTATCCGCTCTTAGGCGATCCGGTTTATGGTGGACGTTTTCAAATGCCGCCTAATTGCGGTGCTGCATTGGAGAAAGAATTACGCAGCTTTAAACGCCAAGCTTTACATGCAGCAAAACTGGGGCTGCAACATCCGGTAACAGATGAATATTGCGAATGGGAGCAACCCTTACCTGACGATATGGTTAGGTTGATTAAAGCATTGGCAGAAAATGAACCTTAATACACACTGGTTGCAACCGGATTGGCCTGCACCTGCGAATATCCACGCGGCAACGACATTGCGTACAGGTGGTGTCAGCCTAGATGCTTATGCCAGCTTAAATCCTGCGACCCATGTTGACGATAATCCTCAGTTGGTCAGCCAAAATCGGCACATCATAAAAACGCTATTGAACTTGCCTTCCGAGCCTGTCTGGTTAAATCAAACCCATAGCAACCGTGTCGTTAAAGCAATCGCAATGGATACACCGCAACAAGCCGATGCCAGTTATACCGATCAATCGGGTGTGGTTTGCGCCGTGATGACGGCAGATTGTTTGCCGTTATTGGTTTGCTCTAACGATGGCGCTGAAATAGCAGCAATTCATGCCGGATGGCGCGGTTTGTTGGATGGAGTAATCGACAATACGATAGCAGCCATGCAAAACAAAGACTTACTGGTTTGGTTAGGCCCCGCAATCGGTCCTGATCGTTTTGAGGTTGGTGATGAAGTACGTACTGCTTATATGGCAAAATCGGCTGAGTATGCTACTGCTTTTAAACAACAAAGTGATACCAAATGGTTAGCCAACATCTATCAACTCGCACGTATTAACTTAGCTGCGTTAGGTATAAGTAAGGTTTACGGTGGCGATTTTTGTACCGTAACCGACGAAAAACAGTTTTATTCCTATCGCCGGGATCAAGTCACAGGACGCATGGCGACACTAATCTGGAGAGATTGAATTTGAATTTATTGTTATTAATCATCATCTTTACTGCTGTTGGCGGCGTACTTAGCGTACTTGCGGCGGGCGTATTCCTGTTGTTTCCGGATGACCAACGCAATCGTGTGATACCGCACGGCATCAGTTTTGCTATCGGCGCATTATTGTCGGTAGCGTTTTGGGGATTGATTCCAGAAGCTTTTGAACACGTTAAACCCGAACAATTTCAAAGCCTATCAGGCACCATTTTAGCGGGAATCCTGGGCTTTTTCGTGCTGGAAAAGTTGCTAATCTGGCGGCATTGCCATGTTGAAACCTGCGAAGCGCACGGTGATGAAGCGATTGAAACCGAGCATCACCACGATCAGGATCATCACGCACATCACCACGGCTTCGACAAATCCGCCGGTGCATTGATTATCCTCGGCGACAGCATCCATAACTTTGTGGATGGCGTGTTAATTGCCGCAGCGTTTTTGACCGATGTTAAACTGGGCATCGTCACTAGCTTGGCGGTAGCCACCCACGAAATACCGCAAGAAGTCGGCGATTTTGCGATTTTACTGCACAGCGGCTATTCCAAAGGCAAAGCGCTGTTTTACAACGTCCTCGCCAGCCTGACCACCGTACTTGGCGGAATTTTGGCTTATTACAGCTTAGAAGACCTGCATGACAGCTTGCCGTACTTCCTGGCGTTGGCGGCTTCAAGTTTTATCTACATCGCCGTTGCCGATCTGATCCCTTCACTGCATAAAAAAACCGACATGAAAACCTCATTGCAACAAATCGCATTGATTGCGGCTGGGGTTTTTCTGATTTGCTCATTACATGGCGTTGCCCATAATATTGAAGTTGATAGCCAGAAAGTGGCATTGAGTAAGGATTAGCCACCAACTCCTTAGCATTCAAGTAATCACATCAGGCTCAGTCCTACCTGTCCGTTTTTTTACTTCGCAAAGCTGTTCAGCCAAATTAATTAAATCAGCTAAGGCAATTTGTGCGTCCTGGTTATGTTTTGCGGCATCAGGCTCAAAGCGTTCCAGATAGATCCTTAACGTCGCTCCAACAGTGCCGGTACCAGACAAACGGAACACCATCCGCGAACCGTTGACAAAACCAATACGTACGCCTTGGTTGCTGCTGACACTACCATCGACGGGATCGGTATAGCTGAATTCATCGGCAAATTTAACCTCATATTCACCAAAAATCTGTCCTGGTAAGGTAGGCAATTGGCTACGTAAATGCTTCACAATTTCCTTGGCGATGGTTGAATCAACAGCCTCATAGTCATGGCGGCAATAAATATCGCGTCCGAATATTTTCCAATGTTCCTGGACGATGTCGGCGACGGATTGGCGTTTTACAGCGATCAAGTTCAGCCAAAATAACACCGCCCACATGCCGTCTTTCTCGCGCACATGGTCAGAACCCGTGCCGAAACTTTCTTCGCCACATAAGGTGATTTTGCCTGCATCCAGCAGATTACCGAAGAATTTCCAACCGGTCGGGGTCTCAAAACAGGGGATATTGTATTTTGCGGCGACGCGATCAACGGCTTGGCTAGTCGGCATGGAGCGGGCAACACCCGCCAAACCTTTGGCATACGCTGGTATCAAATGGGCGTTCGCTGCCATAATCGCCAAGCTGTCGCTGGGCGTAACAAAGATTTGTTTGCCCGTAATCATGTTGCGGTCGCCGTCGCCATCCGAAGCGGCTCCAAAGGTTGGCGCGGACTCGCTGAACATGGCTTCCGCCAGCTCGTGGGCATGAGCCAGGTTGGGGTCAGGGTGATGCCCACCAAAATCTTCCAAAGGCTCGGCATTGATGACGGATTCTGGGCTTGCTCCCAACAGTTCGACCAATATCCGCTGGGCATAAGGCCCAGTAATCGCGGACATGGCATCAAATAGCAGGGTGATAGCACCGTTGCTAATACTTTGTTTAAGCAAGGGAAAATCAAACAGCGATTGCATCAATTCGGCATAATCGGCGACAGGATCAATAATGGTGATGGTAATTCCATCCAATTGCTGCGTACCAATTCGATCTAAATCGACATCTTCCATCACAGCTATTTTATAACTATCAATGCCTTGGCTACGCTTAAAGAAAGCATCGGTATATTTTTCGGGTGCTGGACCACCATTTTCGGCATTGTATTTAATGCCGAAATCTTCATCGGGGCCGCCCGGATTATGACTAGCTGATAGAACTATCCCTCCAAACGTATTGTATTTCCTAATAATATTTGACGCAGCAGGGGTTGATAATAAGCCGCCTTGCCCTATAATAAGTTCACCAAAACCGTTAGCGGCAGCAATTTTGATGATGGTTTGGATGGCAGTTCGGTTAAAATAACGACCATCACCACCCAAAACCAAGGCTTCACCGGAAAAATTCTCCAGCGAATCAAAAATGGCTTGGACAAAGTTTTCCAGATAACCAGGCTGTTGAAAAACTTTCACTTTTTTTCGCAGTCCAGATGTTCCTGGGTTTTGGTCGTTAAAAGGCTGAGTGGTGACGGTTTTGACTTGCATGCTTGATCCTGTGCGGTAATTAAACTGTTTAGGTAAAGTACACTAAATTTCTTATCTCGTGTAGACCTTACAATATGTTGCGGATTTATTTATTACTGATTAGTAGTTTTTTTTCTCTAAACGTCTTAGCTTATGACGAAATTTGGCTGCTTGTAGATACTACCGCACTCAAAATTGAAGTCAAAAATGGCGAACAAACCGTTGATACTATTGAAGGTATTGCGATAGGTCAATCAGGTGCTGGGCAAAAAACCCATAGAGGCGATAATATTACACCGTACGGTGAGTACAGAATTGGCTGGATAGGTGAAAGGAGTTCATTTCACCGGTTTTTTGGTCTCAATTACCCGTCAGTAAAAGATGCGGACAATGCGCGGCGTAAAGGCACTATTGACCAATACACCTATAACGGCATAATAAGCGCACACATGTACAATCAAGTCCCGCCGCAAAACACCCCTTTGGGCGGTCGAATTGGCATTCATGGATTAGGGAGAGCTGATGAAAAAATACATAAGTCGATGAACTGGACGCATGGTTGCATCGCGTTAACCAATAACCAGATCGATCATTTAAGCCAGTGGGTTAATACCGGAACGCTAGTAAAAATAAAATAATACTGGAAAATATTAAAAACGATGCTAGAATTTAATTGGCTATACGTTTTTTTGTAGCAATAACTTTGAAATAAGGAAAATAAACATGAAAAAATTAATGAAAATCTCCATGATTGCTCTGGCGGCTAGCTTAATGGTTGGCTGTGCTACCAACTCAGATATCGAAAATCTGCAAACACAGATTGATGGTTTGAAAACATCTGTTGCACAAGCATCATCTGATGCAGCAAGTGCTAACGCTGCTGCTACTGCTGCTGCTGCTGACGCAAGAACTGCTGCTCAAGCTGCACAAGATACCAACAGCAAATTGGACAATATGTTCAAAAAATCAATGATGAAATAAGCATCATTTATTGCTCTACGTAAGACCAAAAAAAGCCCGGTGGCGTGAACCACCGGGCTTTTTTTGTAGCTTTTTTATGACGACTTAGCTTCGCCACCAAATAACTCAAGCAAACGCGGTAGCAACAAGCCCAGCTCTGCGGACATAATCGAGAAATCCACGTCAAAGCGCATGTCATCGCCATCAATTTCTATATCTTCCAATTGATCTTGGATTAAATCCAGAAACCGTAAGCGTTTGATAGCGAAACTCTTATCAATAACAAAAGCTAAACGGTCTGCCCAGCTCAATGCCAGTTTGATAACTTCTTTACCTGAATCGAGATGATTTTGAATTTCTGGCAACGACAAATCGTGGTTTTTACAGCGAATAATACTGCCCTCCTCTCCTGGTGAACGCAGCTCGCACTCGTCCTCAACCACAATATCGCTAGGGGTTTGCTGAGTGACCAGCCATTGCGTCATAATCGCAACCGGATTGTTAACGGTATTAATCGGTACAGCAGGTAGCGATCCCAGCGATTTACGCAATAAACTCAGTAAATCCTCCGCACTTTTTGCCGAAGCCGCATCGACCACCAGCCAGCCGCCTTTAGGATCAATATAAGCATAGATTTTCCGCGAAAATGTAAAAGCGCGTGGCAGCAAATCATAAATAAGCTCATCCCTAAGCTGAGACCGTTCTTTCTTCGATAACTTACGACCTTGCTGTTCTTCCGCCTCAGCCGCTTTCTCCTGAATCAATTCGTTAACGACAGCGGTAGGTAATACCCGCTCTTCTTTTTTGACACACAGCATCATATAGCCGTTTGCTGCATGGACAAGGGATTGCTCCAGCTTACCTAAAGGCGCAGTCCAGCCAAAACTGGCTTCTTCATGGAGACCACAGGGGCGAAACCGCAGAGCTTCCAGCTTTTCTGCTAATTCATCTGAAGACAAGGTAAACGGTTCTGTAAAGCGAAAAGGGCTAAGATTTTTAAACCACATAGTGTGCAGGTATCCTGTGCAAATTGGAGCGGCATTATTACACAATGCGACACGAGCGCGAACCGAAAACAATCGCCAGCAGAAACCCGTACAAAACAGCCGCCCAGTCTGTGATAAAGTAAGCGTTATTTTTTTGAGAGATCGATGGAATCCTTATCAACCTGGGAAAACCTATTATTAGGTGCGCTGGCTTTACTGATGATTTTCTGGATGAAACCTGGCATTAAAGCCGCCATGGAAAAAAGCAAAACCGCCAAATCCGACTGGCCTGGGTTGCTCATCCCCTTAGTGCTGGTCGTATTGTTTGTAGTGTTTCTTATCGCAATGGTCAAATCATGATGAACGAATACGATGACTATGAAGAGACTGGTGAAGATGTCGAATACTACGCCGTACGCCCCAATAAAACACAGATTAAAAAAGAAATCGCAGAACTTTTCGCGTTAGGCGAAACCTTGTCGAAATTATCGCCAGCGCAATTAAATGGCTTGGAATTTCCGGAAAATATCCGCAAGGCAATCAGCGAAGTGGGCGACATGCCGCACAAAGGCGCACGCAAACGCTTGTTGAAATACATTGCAGGACAGCTCCATAAAATCGACGT
Organism: Methyloglobulus sp.; assembly: GCF_964779595.1. Taxonomy (NCBI): domain Bacteria; kingdom Pseudomonadati; phylum Pseudomonadota; class Gammaproteobacteria; order Methylococcales; family Methylococcaceae; genus Methyloglobulus; species Methyloglobulus sp. The sequence goes on along the minus strand of NZ_CBAROL010000011.1, from coordinate 65,146 downwards.
AGACCCCGTACAGGAAAAATTAGACCGTATCCTTAACAAAAGCGCCCATTCCGTGCGAGAGCATCATATTACCGAACAATGGCGCGACAAACTGATTCATGAAGGCAACGAAGCCTTGACCGAATTATTCGACGAACAACCGACTGCCGATTTACAACACATTAGGCAATTGTTACGTAATATCAAAAAAGAAACTGAAACCGCTAAACCGCCCAAATCAACGCGGTTGTTATACCGTTACTTAAAGACCTTATTCCAATTTGACTCTAACACCGAGTTAGAAGATGAGCAGGAAGGTGATTCCCCGGATTAAGTTTTGGTTTTTGGCACTCTACACGAAAGCTAAGAATTTCCTTCGTAGTGAGTAGTCAATATCTGTTTAAATAAATCCCCTCAACCTAAACCAGAGATAGAGGGGATTTAATTCTAACCAAATGGCATCAACATATTTCAAGCAACTTAGCTGTGAAATATTTCACATTTTTCTAGTGAACTACTTCACTAACATCCGTCTCAAATGGTCATAAAATGGACGCAGTTTGAATGTTTCTACATTAGCCCTGCTTTCAGATGAACTAACATCCAGCAAACCCAGTCAGGTATAGTACATCGGGGATTTTTTAACCCCAGCTATAACATCGGGTTCTTTACGTCTAACTCTGTTGCCGCCGGATTGATTGCTATAGCGAAGGATTATAGATGACTTACGCCACATTCTAAGGAAGTTACAAGTGACTGATTTAACCGCCAAAATAGCATTTTCAGCCGTAACAAACCCTATCCTACTCTGGCTCTTCAAACACGGATGGGAAGATCCGAACTGGGGAAATCTGCCGGTTAACCAAGTCGCCCTAGGGCTGATTTTACACGACCTGGGCAGCAAACTTGCAGACCCCGCTTTGCAAGAGCAAGTTCAAGAAATAGCGCAGAAAGTCATCACCGAAAATTCCAGGTCTGTCATTAAAAAACCTGAAGAACCAACAACTGATTGATTCTGAACAATAAAGCTAATAAAAATTCAGCTATTGCAGATATTTTCAAATAAGTCGGTTTGCTGAATAGGCGATCCTAGGGGTTGCTCATCCAGCGACGATAAGGTAACACCCAGCAAACGTACATCACGCCGACCTATGTCGGTATTCTTAAGTAACATCTCCAGCAAATCTTTTATATTGCTTGAAGTAGCAAGCTCACGCGGCACAGTGCGGCTACGGGTAATCTGCACAAAATCATGATATTTAATTTTGATAGTCACGGTATGCGCCGAAAGCTGTTTTTCCGTCACCTTGGTCAATGCCTTAAAAAACAATTGTTGCAGGTGTTCGGATACCGCTTCGGTACTGCTAATGTCCTGCTGAAAAGTTGTTTCCACACCGACTGACTGGCTTTTTCGGTAGCTGACGACCGGTCTATTATCTATGCCCCGCGCAATATTGTGGTAATACAACGCCGATTTACCAAAATGTTGCTGCAAGAATTCCAACGAAAACCGCTGCAAATCCTTACCTGTTTGAATGCCTAACTTGTGCATTTTAAGTGCGGTGGCTTTGCCTACACCGTGAAATTTATGGATGGGTAGTTGCTCAATAAATTCAATGCCTTGTTTGGGTTTAATCAGGTAAAGACCATCCGGTTTATCCAAATCAGAAGCGATTTTAGCCAGGAATTTGTTATAGGAAATACCAGCCGAGGCGGTCAGTTGGGTTGCTTGTTTTATCCTTGTTTTGATCGCTTTGGCAATCAGTGTTGCTGAACCCGCATTCTGCTCAGAATCGGTGACATCCAAATATGCTTCATCCAACGAAAGCGGTTCAACCAGATCGGTATAATCGAAAAATATTTGTCGAATAGCTTGGGAAGCTTCACGGTAGGCTTCAAAGCGCGGCTTGACGAAAATAGCTTGCGGACATAACCGGTATGCGCGGCTGGTGGGCATAGCAGAATAAATACCGAATGGTCTTGCTTCATAGCTGCACGTAGCAACAACGCCACGCGAGAACGGATTGCCACCTACAATCAGTGGCTTATTGCGGTATTCAGGGAAGTCACGCTGCTCCACCGCCGCAAAAAAAGCATCCATATCAATATGAATGATTTTGCGGACAGTGGACATAACAGCTTATTTTTTCTGGCGTTTCTTCGGTTCTGGCAATTTCAATTCTTCTGTTGCTTCCCATTCTGCAAATGGATAGGGCAAAGCATCAGTATTGAAGGTCAGAAACATCAAGATATGGTAGGTATACAAAGACAGATTGCGTCCAAATTTCAGGACATTCTCATTTGGACTGCCGGTAAACAGCACAGATGCTATCTGCAATAAGATAACTGCCCAAACTAGCATCCTGACCAAGCCACCAATAGCAGCAAAGATCAACATGAAAAATATGCGTTTCCAGGTACTGATTTTTTTCAGGTTTTCTTCGATTTGTTCGTCCATACATTATTACCCTCTATTCATGATGTCACGTAAATCCAACGCAGCGGCATTTGCGCGGGCGATATAAGTTGCCATTGTTAATGAGTAATTGGCTGTTACCCCGTAACCACTGCCATTCAAAATCATTGGACTTAACACCGGTGATAAGGCATTTTCCAAGGCTTTAATCATAATATCCACAGTATTCATTGCTCGTTTATCCAGCAAAATGTCATGGAAATCATATTTAACCGCTTTAAGGATGTGCAGCAATGCCCAACTAGCACCACGGGCTTCGTAGAATACATCGTCAATCAAAAGCCAAGGTGTTTCCCCCATAGGCGCAACTTTGGCATTTCTAACCTCAATATTGGGTTCTATGACCGCTAGACCGGGAATTAATGCCGCGCCTGCTGTACTTGCACTTAAGCGAGTAGATAGATTACCCAATCGCTTGATAACGACCTCGGTGTATTGCCAAAGATTGTCAGCACGCGAATAAAATTGTGCGCGTTTAACATTGCCTTCATATTTTTGCAGTCGAACCATATATTTATGAAGTGCATCAATACCTTTTTGATATTCCGCCTCAGTCGAAGGCAACGCCCAGGAATCATTTTCGTAATAAAAATACGGTTCAGCGACTTTTAAATCAGGATCTTCATCAGACTGCGACTGATCTCGAGTAAAGTGATTCCGCAAAGCAGTTGTCGCGTCGCGCAACATAACCAAAGCACCGTATTCAAAGGCGGATATATTATCCAGAAACACCCCAGGTGGGGCGACATCATTGGTAATGTAACCACCCGATTTATGCAATAAAACCTCGGCAATATGCGCCAAAGTATTGGTATAGGTATAGCCAAGTGGAATTTCAGTGGTTTTGGTAATCTTAGCACGCTCCATGGCTTCATCTTGAATGCTGAACTGTTGAGGTTCAGCACCCCACCATGCACCGAGAAAGAGTAGTACCAACAAAGAAATAATCACAAGCACACCAAAACCCCAGAGTATGCCCCTAGATTTTTCATCGTCTAGCGAGTCGCTTGATGCCATTTGGTTTCCTGAGAACGGGTTAATTGAGGAGAAAGGCAGTTAGAATGTTGCTTAAATACTAGGGGTATATTATCAGATTTTTAAGGCTTTTGCTCAATCCGCATCGTCATTCGGGCTTTTTTCTAGCGCGTGGATGCGCCTTATCGTAGATTTCTGCGAGATGCTGAAAGTCGAGATGCGTATAAATTTGCGTGGTGCTGATATTGCTATGCCCTAGCAATTCCTGCACTGCTCGTAAATCCTGACTGGATTCCAGCAAATGACTGGCAAAGGAATGCCTGAGCATGTGCGGGTGGATGTGTTGATCTATGCCCTTTTTTTTGCACCATTGCGACAACCTTAGCTCAATGCTGCGTTGACCTAAACGTGGCCCTTTGGTGGTCACGAACAATGCCACATTATCAATAGCCGTCATTTTTGCGCGTTCCTGCAACCAATTATTGATTGCTGTGACCGCTTTGCCGCCTATAGGCAGAATTCTGGATTTACCGCCCTTCCCTGAGCGGACTAGCAGTGAACGATCAGACAAATCAAGATCAACTAAATCTAACGAACTCAACTCACTTAACCTTAGTCCTGACGAATAAAACAATTCAAACATGGCAAGATCACGTATTTCCAGCGGCGAACTCGCCCCTGCATCCAATAGCCCATTAATCTGATCGACATCCAAAGTTTTCGGTAATGTGCGTGCCTGTTTGGGGGCTTTGATGTGCTGTGCGGGGTTACTTTCAGCCAAGCCATTTTTCAACAAAAAGGTGTAGAAGCTGCGAATGGCAGATAGCTCACGTTGCAAGCTTTTACTGCCCATGCCCTTGCGATGCCTGCCTGCAATGTGGGCGCGAACATCAGCTTGTTTAATCTCAGCCCAGTTGAGGATGAGCTTTTCTTTGCAATAGCCTGATAAGCGTTCAATATCACGTTGGTAACTTTTTACCGTGTGAATGGACGCACGCTTCTCGTATTTCAATTGATTTAAGAAGTTAGCCAGCATTTCCTCGGCGACAGGAGACATTATTGCCCTTGTAACAACGCAATCAAGCGAGTGCCGACAATCTCGCTCATTTGAGTTAAAAACAGGCTGCCCATGCTGTAATGAAATCGCCCGTCTTCACGGCTACCAACCGCCAAAAAGCCTTCCATCTGAGTAAACATCATCGGCATAACGGCGTACGATTGCACCTCAAGTGAGAAATCGCCAAACAGGATTTTTGCTTGGGTCAAGGTAGGTTTCCCGCAGGTCGGCTCACTGCTGGAAAGCTCTTTGCTGAATGGTTTGAGATCGTCACTGTCCGGTGCTATGAAAAGCTTGGAAAGCGTCGCATCAGGATTGTTTTTGATGATGCGGATAGCCACGAAATCGGTTAGGAAATACTCGGAAAGCACTATTTCCAGATTCTCAATAACTTCTTCAACGGTCTTGGAATCCAACATTGCCAAGGTCAGCTTGTGCATACGCACATAAGACGTGTCGTTTTCTCTGGCAATCTCGATCAGCTCAGTGAGTTGACTTTCCAACTCTTGATGTCTGCTCCTGAATATCTCCAATTGCTTGGAAATCAACGACACCGCATTGCCGCTGGGGTGCGGAATTCGCATTTGTTCAAGAAGATGCAGGTGTTCGTTGAAGAACTCAGGATGATCGCGCAGGTATTGCTCGACCTGTGCTGGGGTCAGGTTCGGTTTTTCTTGTCCGTTCATAGCGTTATGTTTCCATCAAACTGATTTTTCCATCATATACTGTCGCCGCAGGACCTGTCATATAAACCGGTTGACCTCGGCCTGCCCAACTTATCGCAAGCTGTCCGCCCGGCAAATCGACAGTAACTTCATTATCCAGTAGGTTTTGTTCAATTCCTACAACCACAGCGGCGCAAGCACCGCTGCCGCAAGCCAAAGTTTCTGCCGCACCACGTTCGTAAACCCGCAGTTTAATATGCTTGCGATTGACCACTTGTATAAAACCGATATTAGCGCGTTCAGGAAAGAGTGTATGGCTTTCCAAAATCCGACCTAAATCAGCCACAGGTGCTGATGTTATATTTTCAACTTGAATAACGGCGTGAGGATTACCCATAGATACCGCGCCGAACACTATTGACTTACCGTTAATTTCGACAGCATACGTTTGTGACTCTTGGGCTGTAGCCATAGGAATCTCAGAAGGCGCATGTCTGGGTATGCCCATGTTGACCGTAACCAAATCATTATTGGTAAAGGTAAGTATGAGCTGACCTGAATCCGTATCTACTGTAATTTCATCGTCGCTAAACAAGCCTTTGTCCCGCACAAACTGTGCAAAACACCGTGCGCCATTACCGCATTGCGACACCTCACCACCGTCGGCATTGAAGATGCGGTACTTGAAATTTGCATTTACGCTTTCTGGTTTTTCAACCAGCAACAATTGATCGAAACCGATGCCAAAGTGGCGGTCAGCCATGAAACGGATTTGTTCCGGCGATAAGTTGACGGTTTGGTTAATCGCGTCGATAGCGACGAAATCATTGCCTAGACCGTGCATTTTGGTAAAGTTAAGCATTATTCCCGTTGTTTAGATTAGTGATCTGTAGATACCATCTCTCCATACCAATCGCAAGTGGTCAAATTGCCACTTGAGGTTGATAGGGTTGTTGGTGTTTCAAGACACCAAAACAAATCTGTACCAGTTTTCTCATCGCCGCGCCCAACGCGGACATCTTGCTTTTGCCGCCCTTGGTCAGGCGCAGGTAGTGGGCTTTGATGTCGGGATTGTAAGTGGTCGCCACGACCGCCGCCATGTACAGTTTGGCGCGGATGGTCGGATTCCCGGCCTTGGACAGTTTGGGGCGCCCCCTGACGCTGCTGCCGGATTCGTGCTGTACGGGGATCAACCCCAAATAGGCGGCGCACTGGCTGGCACTGTCGAATGGGCGGCTGCCGATCACCATCAACATCCGGGTGGCAATCACTTTGCCTACGCCGGGGATGCTTTCTAGCAAGGCTTTGTTTTGTTTGAGTTGTTTATGATTGTTAATGTGTTCTTCAATCAGTTTTTCCAATTGCTGCCGCTCGGTGTCAAGCGTCCCGATGATTTGCACCAATGAGCTTAAGACGGCTTGCGGGGCTTGACTGATTTCAGCCTTTTCTTGCCGATTGCGCTCCCGTTGCACGTCCTTTTCAAGGCTGTCCAACCGCGCCAACAGGGCTTTCAAGGTGCGGATTTCAGCCGCTTCCGGCTGCCAACGCCTCGGTTGTTCATTCACCCCGTACCGTGCCAGCACCACGCTGTCCTTTTTGTCGTTCTTACTCCGCACACCCAGGCTTTGGGCGTAAAACTTGACCTGTGCCGGATTGACAACGGATACGTCAGCCCCTTGGTCATAGAGGTAAGCCGCCAGTTGCCCGTGGTAAACCCCCGTCGCCTCCATGACAAAATGCAGGTCGCTGATCGACAAGCCGGTGTTTTTTAGTGACCATTCGACCAAACCCGCCCAACCTGCCAAGGCGTTGGGAAACACTTTTACTTTCAATTTGTTGTGTTCGCCAAGCCAAGCACAATCCAGCTTGGCCTTGCTGACATCAATACCAATAACATTCATTTCTTTGCGACTCCCCTTGTTCATTCAGCCTCATTCCCCAATAGGAAGGACTCGGATACCATTCAGTGTTAAGAAAAATAGGTGCATGGGTTTTATCTACGTCACAGGCTTTTCGCCTAAGGATGGACCCAAACTCTGATCATGCACCACCATGATATAATGCTAGCTAGGCAACTATATCAGGTCTTGGAGAGATACAAGGATGGATAAGCATAGCGCATCCATCAATAGTTATTCGATAAACATAAGGTGGATGCGCTACTCTTATCCACCCTACCAACTTTGGCGAGTTATTCAACCGCCGCTTTTATCTAACGCGGCAACCGTAATGAGTAAGTGTTGCTAGTCGTATTGCTCATTGTTTTATCCTCTTGAGAGCTTCCGAAGGGTTCAAGACTTCGATACCGAAGGTGTTGGGTACGCTGCCGTAATCGCGAAGATTAAAAATCATGTAGGGTATGCACCGCATACCATATCCCAAGTCGAATAGTTATCAAGCACCTAAAAGGTACGCGGTGCGTACCCTACTCGGCTGTAAATCTTACCTAATCGGTCCAAAATGAATGTCATATGAAACACGGTTAAGGATGAGCTTGTTAATACATTCTATTGTAATATCACCCCGTTCGATAGGGCGACCAAAAATAGCTAAATTTGGAATTGCTTTGTTACTTTCAGACTCCTGAAGCTCAGGTATTATGCGATGAGATATTCCATATACCGTTTGAAACGGCATAACACCAATACGCAATAGACTAAAGTATGATGGGAAAACTATCCCATCAAAACCAGCATCTTGCGCCATGATTGCTATGTTTCTTGTTATTTTGTAAGAATGCTTGGTTGCAAAAAATAACATGTGTACTGTCATATCAAGGCTTTCAAATTCGGTAACGTTTTCTTCCTCAAGCAGAATCGATAAATCCAGAAACTTCAGAGACCGCTTAGGCTTTAGGGTTGCGACATAAAGTTCGTCCTCTGCTGTAACTCTGCATTCGTGTACACAAACCTGCAAATCTTGAGAAGCATATAGGACAGGATTTGTCTTAGTTTCTAACCGCCCCTTACAAGAATGATCAGATGGAGGACTGTCATATTCAAGAGGGTTTGAAGGTTTTTTTGGATTTTTTCTAATTCTGTAAAAAGCCTCATGAGGCTCAATAACTCGTTTTGGGTACTCGCTGATTATCCGCTCGACAATTGATAAACGCTTCTTTGTGGCCTGTAGTGCCTTAAGTGGCTCAACTTCACCAATCATCCATAATCTAGGGCCATAGTCGAAGAATCCAATGCCCAGTAGGCGTTCAAATATCTCTACATCAGGTTTAAGCCACGGTGAAAAATCAATGCTTGTCTTTTGATGCTCGTTGAATTGAATTAATGGCACTGCCCCGTATTTACATCTCAGAATTGATCCCCATACAAAAAAACGATGAGCTAGTTCAAAAAGCTCTGAGATTGATAATTTCCGCCCTTTAGCATTACTGCAGTTCGGGCAAACGCCAATTTCTTCAATACCGATTTGTTCAGCATCAAGTTTCAACCCTTGATCAGCAAAGCATTCTGAACAAACAATAACATTGCTTACTGAACTCATATTAATTTCAATATCTAAGTAGGGTGGGCGACATCAAGTTGCCCACCAAACAGTTGGATATTAATTTTCATAACGCCAACAAATGCTCCCCAGCCCACAAATGCGATATGCGCTCCCTATCACGAATCACCCGAACTTTACTGCCATCAACCATGATCTCAGGCACTCGCGGCCTGGTGTTGTAGTTGGAACTCATGCTGAAACCGTACGCACCGGATGAACGGATTGCCAACAAATCGCCTTGTTTGATGGCTAAAACGCGGTCTTTGCCGAGGAAATCGCCGGTTTCGCAGACGGGGCCGACGATGTCCCAATGCAGTTCGGGTGCGTCGCTTGGTTGGGTGACGGGGATGATTTCCTGCCAGGCATCGTAAAGAGCGGGGCGCACGAGGTCGTTCATTGCTGCATCGACGATGGCGAAGTTTTTGTGCGGCGTGGTTTTAAGGTATTCCACTTGCGTCACTAAAATTCCGGCATTGCCAACGATGGCGCGACCGGGCTCGAGCAGGATTTCATAAGTATGGCTGCCTAACCGAGCCAAAACCGCCTGGATATAGTCGGCGGGTTCTGGTGGCTGTTCGTCCTTATAACAAATCCCCAGGCCACCGCCTAAGTCGATATGATGGAGGTGGATGCCTTCCGCTTCAAGGGCGTTGACCAACTCCAGCACCTTATCTAAGGCATCCAGGAACGGTTTGGATTCGGTCAGTTGCGAGCCGATGTGGCAATCGATACCCACCACTTTTATATTGGGCATTGCCGCCGCACGGCGGTATTCGGACAAGGCTAGCTCGAAATCAATCCCGAACTTGTTTTCCTTCAAGCCCGTCGAAATATAAGGATGGGTTTTTGCGTCCACATCTGGGTTCACGCGGAAAGACACGGGGGCAATCACGCCTAACTGCTCGGCTAGAATGTCAATCCGGTCAAGTTCACCGCTGACTTCGACATTGAAACAGCGTATGCCCATTTTCAATGCCGCCAGTATTTCGTCTTCGCGCTTACCGACACCCGAAAAAACGATTTTTTTCGGGTCGCCGCCCGCCGCAATGACCCGCTCCAATTCGCCCAGGGAGACAATATCGAAACCTGAACCCAAGCGCGCCAGCAAGTTTAAGATGGCAAGATTGGAATTGGCTTTTACCGCATAGCAGATAAGGTGCGGCTGTTCGCCAAAAGCATTGTCGAAAGCCTTCCAGTGCCGTTCCAAGGTCGCCCTAGAGTATATATAGCAAGGGCTGCCGTGTTGATAGACAATGTCCTGCACCGATATGTCTTCGACATAGAGTTCGTCGTTGCGGTAATTAAAATAATCCATTGTTATTGCTCTGTTGCTGGTGGTTTTATTTCGGGTTGCGGCGGCGGTTGTGGTTTTGTTTCCTGTTTAGGCGCAGCATCCTTAGTTTCTGGCTCTGCCTCTGGTTCCACGTACATGGGCGGCTTATTGGTCGGCAAATACAAAGGCCCTGGTTGCCCACAACCCGATAGAAGTGACAGTACAAAATACAACGCAAATCCTGTGTTTTTCATGGCATTGATTAACATTTAGTCATAACAGTGGCATGATAAGCTGAAATGCAACAAAAGGCATCAGAAAGCAACAACTGAATTCGATTTAAAACTTACCCAAACCTGATCGCCAAGCTGCATTTTTAAGTCATTCAGCGCTTCATAAGTAATTAATACCTGAAATAGCTCACCTGCGTCAACCGCAACCCTGACTTTGCCCATTTCATCCGAGATTGCCGATACTTTTCCCTGAAACTGGTTACGGATACTGGACACCAAGGCTTGCCTGGACAATACAATTTCATGCGGATCAACTGAAACATGCTGGCACTCGGTTATATCGGAAGTCAGAACGATGTCTATTTTACCGGTGCTGAACACATGCTGTTTACATGTGCCATGATAGAGGTTGACTAGAGGTGATTTGACCTGCTCGCCATCTACCAGCGAAATAACATCATCGGCAAGTGCCAAAGCCTGCAATCTATCATGGGTACTGAACACCAGCGTTGCTTGCATTTCGTGTAGGTATTCGCTAATGACTTGTTGTAGTAACTGATTGCTGGCTTGATCGAGATAACTGAATGGCTCGTCAAGCAACAACACGTTTGGTTCAATGACCAGTATCCGTGCCAAAGCGGCTTTTTGCAGTTCGCCACCCGATAAGCTCGCCGCTTTGTGCGTTTTGAGATGACTAATGTTTAGGCTGCTTAAAACCTTACTAGTCCGGTTTTGCCAACAGTCTTTCGGTACGCCCCTTAATTTTAACGCCAGCTTGAGGTTATTCTCCACAGTGCCACGCAGCATGTAAGGCTTTTGTGGCAAATAACCGATACGTTGTCGGTATCCGAACAATTTTTCCGCTTTCACTTGCTCATCAAAAAACAGGATGTCCCCATTGTTCGGCTGTTCGACAAAAGCCAGCAAATTCAATAAGGTGCTTTTTCCACAACCGTTTGGGCCAATTAAGGCAGTGACCTTCTTTGAAGCAATCTTTAACTCCGGTAATGACAAAACTATCTTGTTGCCATAGTCGAATCGGATGGAATTTAGCTGATAAGCAGCACTCATTTAAGTGCTGCCAAAACGGTGTTTCGGTTTAATTCCGGCACTAATATATGAATAAAATCATAAATATAATCACGTAAAAAAGCATCGCGGCGCAAGCCAAGATAGGTGGTACTGGCGGGAAATAAATGACCGACATCCAACATCCGCAAGTTCCCATCACGCTCTGGGTCGTATGCCATCGTAGCCAGCAGACCGACACCCAAGCCCAGGTTCACATAAGTCTTAATAACATCCGCATCAATGGCGGTCAGCACCACATTTGGCTCAAGACCAGCTTGATTGAACACACGTTTGACAACTGACCCGCCAGTAAAAGAAAAATCATAAGTAATCAGAGGATAACGGACAATTTTTTCCAAGGTAAGCGGGAGATCATTCCATAAGGGATGCTCAAAAGGTGCGACAACACAGCGATTCCACTGATAGCAAGGCAAACACAAAAGGTTTTCGTAAGTACTGATAGACTCCGTTGCAATGCCTATATCCGCCCCGCCACTCACGACTTGTTCCGCCACTTGCGTTGGATTACCTTGATGTATCGTCAAAGTAACGTTGGGATATTCCTGCATGAATTGCTTGACGGCTGGCGGTAAGAAATAACGCGCTTGGGTGTGGGTTGTGGCTATGGTTAATGTTCCACGATCCTTTTGGGTGAATTCTTCACCAACCCGCTTGATGTTATCCAGTTCACGCAACACCCGTTCGGCAAGATTGACAATAATTTTACCTGGCTCAGTAACGCTAATCAGCCGTTTGCCATTGCGCTGGAATATCAGCAGCTTAAGCTCTTCTTCCAGCAATTGAACCTGCCTGCTAACCCCTGATTGCGAGGTATGCAAGGCTTCGGAAGCATTTGAAATGCTGAGGTTTTGATGGACTATCTCACGAATGTAACGTAATTGAATTAGGTTCATTAGATCTTTCTTTATGACAAAATTGCATAAAGTTAGCATAACATATTATTAAAAGACGGGGTATGTGGCAGGTATAATGCACCTTCATCTCAATCAAACATTCAACAGGGATTACTTTTCATGAATTTGATGTACTCGGCTTCGGGTTTTGCAGTGGGCTTATTGGTCGGTATTACCGGTGTCGGCGGCGGCTCACTGATGACACCGTTGCTGGTGTTTTTATTCGGTTTTAAGGCATCAGTAGCTGTGGGGACCGATCTCTTATATGCCGCCATCACCAAAACGGCTGGGGTTTTCGTACATCATGGCAAGCACCGTTCTGTGGACTGGCCGATTGTCGCTTGGCTTGCGTTGGGCAGCTTACCTTTTGCTGTCTTGACCCTGTTTGCCATTAAACATTATATGGAGATTGGCAAGGAAACTAGCGGGTTGATTACTTACGCCCTGGGAATTGCCCTCATACTGACTGCCTGCGCCTTGTTAATTCGTGCCGTCATATTGCGTAAATCCAAAGCCTTGGGGCAACTTGATGACGATTACAGCAATATGATGAATGCTGGACGTTTCTCACCTCGTTGGCAAATACCCATAACGATACTTACCGGCGCGATTTTAGGTGTGCTAGTGACTTTGTCATCTGTGGGTGCTGGTGCGCTAGGTACTGTCGCTTTGCTGTTTCTTTTTCCACGAGAGAGTACGCTAAAAATTGTCGGCACTGATCTCGCCCATGCTATCCCTCTTACTGCCGTGGCTGGCTGGGGACATCTTATGCTGGGCAATGTTGACCTGACGTTACTGGGCAGCTTGTTGGTCGGCTCCTTACCTGGCATCTGGATAGGTAGTCATTTAAGTGCAAAAATTCCCGAATATTATTTGCGACCAGTGCTGGCTTCGGTATTACTGCTGATTGGACTTAAGTTTGTTACGCAATAAGTAAATATCAATGGAGTGAAACGAGCTTTGCACTCCCCAGCTGGACGGGGCATTTTGCCCCGTCCGTAGCGTTTCCGCGTGGTTCACAAATGACAACACAAACAAAACGGTTGGAACGGGGTTTCAAACCTCGTCCCGCGTTCATAAACAATTATTTTTGTTTTTAAACGTTTATTCCTGTTTTTTTTACATTATACTTATCGCCAATCCGCATTTATCTATTGGAAAACTGCGATTTTTAACCCTTTCTTAGATCTACAATGAATATCTTTAAACAAGCATTAATCGTAAGTACGGTTAATATTCTGTTAATCAGCCCAGAGAATGTACTGGCTTCTCAAGGATTCTGGGATGACGCAGGTGATCGCGTAGCGAAGGAATACCACTCCAAAAAATGGCAAGAACTGCCTGACGAAGCCTTGATCCCATCATCCAAAATCAAATGGAATCGCTTGGCTAAAGCGGCGTTAAACCTACCCGAATGGATGGAATTCAGCTTAAGCCAACGCACCCGTTATGAATCGGTCTCGCACCCTTGGCGTAACGGCCAGTCCAGCAACACCGATGTGCAATTGCCGCTGCAATCGCGGGTGCATTTAGGCGTAAATCATGGCCCGTTCTGGTTGATGTTTGAAGGTCAGGATTCCCGTACGCATTTTGCTGGCCCCAATGATTTCAATAACTTTACGATCACCAATAATTTTGACGTTTTACAGTTATTCGGGTCGGCAACGTTCCGTAATATCAACGATACTGGACTGAGGACTGATTTTCATGTCGGGCGAATGACCTTGCATATTGGCTCGGGTCGTTTGGTAGGACGAAACGGTTACCGCAACACGACTAACAGCTTTGACGGCGCACACTTTGCCATAGGCAACGACAAGGATTGGCGGGTGCGGGCATTTTTGACATCGCCCGTGCAAATTGATCCCACCCATTTGGACGAAGGCAGTAGCAGTCGTTTGTTTTGGGGAGCCGTTTTTGAAACAAGCCAAGTGTCTTGGCTAAATGGCGAGGCTTATTACTATGGCATCAACGACAAAAAAATTGCCACTAACGCCAGGACATTCTCGACTTTTGGCATAAGGGGCTACCAAAGCCCGGCAAAAACTGCCAGATTCCAAAAACAGGACTTCGGTAAAGTGGATTATGAATTTGAAGGCGATGTGCAAACTGGTAAGTCCAATGGTAAAGACTTGCTCGATTACATGGGTCATGCCGAAATTGGCTATACCTTCAATGCCCCATGGTTTCCCAGGTTCAATGCCGAATATGATTACGCCAGCGGAACAAATAATCCCAACGGCAACAACAACCACACTTTCGACAGGCTATTTGGCGTACGTCGCGGTGATATGATGCAAACGGGTATTTTCGGGCCGTTTTTCCGCTCCAACATCGAGTCAGTTGGGTCACGGTTCACGCTACAGCCACGGGATGACCTCAAGCTATTTGTCAAACATCATGTTTGGTATCTAGCCGAAGCCAAAGATGCGTTCGCCGGATCGAACCTTAATAATGACTTTAAAGCGCTAAGGGACAAATCCGGCAATGCAGGCCGTTTTTTAGGGCATGACATCGAACTGGTTGGGTCATGGAAATTAAAAAGCAACATCGTTGTTGAGGCTGGCTACGAACACTGGTTTAAGGGTGATTATTTCGACCGTCTCCCTGCCTCAGCCGGATTACCCGCTGGTGGACAGAAAGATTCCGATTATTTCTTTGTCAACACAGAGTTTCGGTTTTAACTTGCCCGATAAAATAAATAGGATTTGGTGTTATGAAATTGTTAAAAATAATTGCAGTATTAAGTGCTTTTTTTAGTTTTTCTTCTATCCATGCCGAAGAAATATTACGAATGGCGACCACAACCAGCACTGAAAACACCGGCTTGTTGCCAGTTTTGAATGCGCCTTTTGCCGCAAAAAATAACGTCCGACTTGATGTTATCGCCGTTGGCAGCGGTAAGGCCCTGAAACTGGGCGAGAACGGTGATGTCGATGTGCTATTGGTGCATGCCCCCAAAGCCGAGGAAAAATTCGTTGCGGATGGTTTTGGCTTAGACCGCACGGCTGTTATGTACAATGATTTCATCCTAGTCGGGCCAAAATCTGATCCCGAAGCGATTAAATCAGCATCGAGCGCCGAGGAAGCCTTGAAGAAAATCAGCCTGGGCAAAACGCCTTTTATTTCTAGGGGCGATGATTCCGGCACCCATAAAAAAGAGCTAGAATTATGGGAGAAAATCAGCATCAAACCAGCGGGGAATTGGTATATTTCGGCAGGTCAAGGCATGAGCGCCGTGTTAAGAATGGCTGATGACAAACTGGCTTATACCTTGACAGATCGAGGCACTTTCCTTGCTTATCAAGATAAGACCCAACTGGTCATCTTATTTGAGGGCGGCGCGGGACTGCTGAATCCTTATCATGTCATTGCCGTCAACCCAAAACGTCATGCCCATATCAAATACGGGCTTGCCAAAAAATACATAGATTATGTGGTTGGCGCGGAAGGCCAAACTATCATTGGCAACTTCAAAAAAGACGGCAATGTGTTATTTCATCCGGGATTGCCTAAATAGGCAGCTCTGAAACGCTCCAGTACTCGTATTTTCACTCACGCTGGCATAACCTTAAGCCAATAATTCGCTACTAATCCTTCGAGCATAGAACCCAAAAAGACTATTCCGGTAAATTTTCCCGCCTATGCTCTGGACTGACAAAATCCAGGCAATAAAAAGCCCCCGTCGGTTTTTCAACCTCGTGAGGGCTTGGGTCGCTTGAAGGCGGAGCCTACGGAAAAACATTCCATTGGTATGAAAAGCAAAGCAATAGGCTATAGTTGGTTACACTACGCAACTGATTATAGACGAAGGTTAAAAATGGGCAAGAAAATTCTAGGTTTGGATTTAGGCACTAATTCAATTGGCTGGGCATTACTTGAAGAAACCGAAGGTAAACCCCAGATAATTATCGACTTGGGTAGTCGAATTTTTACCAAAGCAGTGGAAGAAAAAACACCCACGCCCAAAAATGTAAAACGCCGGAATGCTCGTTTGACTCGGCGAGTATTGCAACGTCGTGGCAGACGCAAGTTGCGGATGCTCAATTATCTGATAACACTAAAGTTATTGCCACCTGAACTGACTGGCAACCTTACACCGGAAATTATCCTGAACGATCTAGGCAACCCTTACCAATTAAGGGCGAAAGCATTAGATTATCCTGTACAGCCTTTTGAGTTAGGCCGCGTTTTCCTGCATTTAGTGCAACGACGCGGCTTTTTAAGTAACCGCAAAACACTGTTGGGCGATATGGCAGACGACCCTGATGTGCTGGATGTTTTGGCTGAATTGGAAGGTGAAGATGACACCAGTTCCGAACGCGCCAAGGAAGAAACCGCCTTCAAGGCTGACATCAGCAAATTAAAAAACACCATTGCTGAATCGGGTAAGCGTACCTTGGGCGAATATCTTGCCTCGTTAGATCATCATGACTGCAAACGCAACCGGAAAACCGACGGTGGTCATCTCCGTACCGACCGCCAAATGTACCGCGATGAACTGGATTTAATCTGGCAACAACAAAAACAACACCACAGCGTTTTGACCGATGCTGTTAAAGAGGAAATAGAGCAAATCATTTTTTACCAACGCCCGTTAAAGCTCCGCGCAGACAGGATTGGCAAATGCTCGTTGGAACCCACCAAAAACCGAGCAAAACTCGCTTGGCTCGAAAGCCAACGCTTTCGGTATCTGCAAGATATTAATAATGTGCAATACTTTGATCCATATACGGAAAAGTCGCTATCGCTTAACGAACAAGACAAACAGAAACTGGTGAAGCTGTTCGAAACCACCCAAAGCATAAGTTTTGCTGCCGTAAGAAAAGCTTTAGGTCTGGATAAATCTTACGAATTTAATTTGGAAATCGGCAATAAAAAACTCAAAGGCAACATTACCGCCTGTGAAATCCGTAAACAACTACCGGAATGGGATCAATTTACTGACGAAAAACAACACGCCCTAGTTGAAGACCTGCTCACCATCACCAAAAAATCAGTGCTGAAAAACCGCTTGGTTAAACATTGGGGATTTAACCCTAATACCGCTGTGCAACTTTGCCTGTTAGAGTTTGAACCAGGACACGGCAACCTATCCCTGAAAGCTATCAACAAATTGCTACCGTTTTTGCAACAAGGGCAGATTTATTCTGATGCTCGCGTGAGCGCGGGTTACGGTTATGAAGTTAAAGACATCATAGCAACCGATAAACTAGGCATACCGCCCGAATTACCCAACCCCATCGTACAAAAAGCCCTGCACGAGCTAAGGCGACTTATCAACGCCATTATTGCTGAATACGGTAAACCCGATGCCATACGGGTAGAAATGGCGCGTGACTTGGAAATGAACACCAAACGCTACCAGGACTTTATCAAGCAACAAGGCAAAAATACCAAAGCCAACGATGAAGCAGAGGAAAAATATAAGCAACAATCGCAACTTAGCCCACATTTAAAGCTATCCAAGTATCCCAGCAAAACCGACAAGCTCAAATATCGGCTGTGGCAAGACCAGAAACAACTTTGTGCCTACAGTGGCAAGACGATTAATTTATCCGAATTGTTCAGTGCAGCTATTGAGGTAGACCACATCCTGCCGTACAGCGAATCCCTTGATGATTCTTACATGAATAAAGTGGTTTGCTATGCTGCTGAAAACCGGAACAAAGGCCAGAAAACCCCAGTTGATGCGTTTAGTGGCAATAGCGACAAATGGAATCAGATTACCCAGGCCATCAACCGTTGGGACAGGTCGCTGAAAGCCAAAAAAACCCGCTTTTTTACCACGGCAGCGGAACTGCAAAAGCGGGACTTTATCAACAGCCAACTTAACGATACCCGCTATATCAGCCGTGAAGCCCAAACTTATCTGGCGCAACTGGGCGCGGATATTTCCGTCAGCAAAGGCATTACCACCGCATGGCTTAGGCATCAGTGGGGGTTGAATGACTTGATCGGGGAAACCAACAAAAAAGAACGCACCGACCACCGCCATCATGCCATTGACGCTGTCGTGATTGCCTGTGTGGACAGGCGTTTGTATCAAACCTTGGTAAAAACCGCCCAAGACCTGGAACGCAGGCAGTCGGAACTCAATATGAAAGACATCCATATTGACCCGCCTTGGCTGAATTTGCGCGATGACTTAGAACAGCGGCTAGACGGCATCATTATTGCCCATACCCCGCAACTCAAACTCAGCGGCGAGTTGCACGAAGTAACTGGCGCAGGTTTTATCGAAGGCGTAGGCAATGTCAACCGTAAAGACCTGGACGGCAGTTTTACCCAAGTCGAGAAAATCATTGATCCGGTTGTTAAGGAAATCATCGCCCAGCATCTTCAAGATTACAGCAACAACCCTAAACTGGCGTTTGCCGAAGGCGTTAAGGTCTTGCATCAAGATGGCAAGACCCCGATCAAACGGGTTCGTGTCCTGCAATCTAAAACCACACTGGCAAAGTTGGAGAAATCCAAATTTGGCGCACGGGACAAACAAGGCAAAGTATTCAAATGGCTGGCTTACGGCAATATGCACCATGTGGAAATCATCAAGCACAAGGAAAACGGCAGTTATTCAGGGAAATTTGTGACGATGATGGAAGCCTCAAAACGCGCCAAAGGCATCACCATGCAACGCCAGCCGATTATCAAGACCGATCATGGTGCGGATTATGAATTTGTGCTGGCATTGCATATCAATGACTTGGTGAGTATTGAGAAAGAAGGTAAGCAATTGTTTTATAGAGTACAAAAATTGGACTCAGGTATCAATATGGTAATGTTTCGCTTGCATTCAACAACCATTTTGACTAACAAAAATGAAGAACTACATCTTACTATCAATGAAAAATTAATAAATATTTGGAAGCTGAAAAAGCATTCGATAAACGCAATTGGGAAATTAATCGAATGATAAAACGCACCATTGACATCAGCGAACAGGCATATTTGCACCTCAAACACCAGCAATTGCTGATCGACAAAAAAGGCGAAACCGTCGCCCAAATACCGATTGAAGACATCGGCGCGTTGATTTTGCAAAATCCGGCGATTGTGATTACGCAAGCAGCGATTATTGCTTGCCAGAAACATAACGTTGCCCTGGTGTTTTGTGACGAACGCTATCTGCCGTATTCGCTGTTATTGCCCATCAGTGATGGCAACAACTTACACGCCAAAATCCTGAAACAACAAATCGCCTTAACACTGCCAACGAAAAAACGCCTGTGGAGCCAAATCGTCAAGCAAAAAATCATTAACCAGACGGAAACCTTGAAAAGTTTGGACAAAACCTACCTGCCACTGGAACGTCTAGCCACTAAAGTCAAAACGGGCGATCCTGAAAACCTGGAAGCCCAGGCCGCACAAAAATACTGGCGGCTGTTATTTGGCGAGCAATTCCGCCGCGATACTGAATTGGAAGGCATCAATAGCTTGCTGAATTATGGCTATGCCATTATCCGCGCCCTAATTGCCCGCGCCATCGTCGGCAGCGGCCTACATCCCGCATTAGGTTTATTCCACAGCAACCAGTACAACGGCTTGTGTTTGGCGGACGACCTGATGGAACCGTTTAGGCCGTGGGTGGATTACAAAGTGTACTTAATGGCAATTGAAAACCCGGAGCTGATTGTGAACAAGGAAACCAAAATCCCCTTGCTTAATTTATTGGCTGAACCCGTTTTATGGGAACAGCAAACCTTGCCGTTGATGGTTGCTTGCCATTACTTGCTGACAAATCTTAAACGGGCTTATGAAGACAGCACGGTTATACTCAACTACCCCCAACACATAAAATCCCCTCTCCCTCAGGGAGAGGGCTAGGGTGAGGGGGTATTATATAACCCTCATCCCAACCTTCTCCCAAAGGGAGAAGGGGTTATTAGAAACCCTGCGGCAACCATGAGTTTTGGCGGACTCAACTCAATGTGGGTGATTGTTTTATTCGATTTGCCTACCGATACGCCGGAAGCGAGAAAGCAATATACGGACTTCAGGAAACATCTGCTGACCGACGGCTTCACCATGATGCAATATTCCGTCTATATGAGGCACAGCGCCAGCGAAGAAAACGCCCAAGTCCACGCAAAACGGGTAAAATTACGGCTACCGCCTGATGGCGAGGTACGTATTATTAAAATAACCGATAAACAATTTGGCAGGATTGAAGTTTTTTATGGCAAAAAACGCAGGAAAATCGAAGAACCGCCGGAGCAATTGTCGCTTTTCTGACTGCAAAAACGACAACTACTCCTTTGTAAACAAGCTATTACGAAAGGGCTAAGTGTAACCAACTATAGCCTACCCGCAAATCACAACAAAAGTACGTTGTCTATCAAATAAACGATTAGTGTAACCAACTATAGCCTACCCGCAAATCACAACGTCTACAGTAATCATAATTTTTAAATATATAGTGTAACCA
This sequence comes from Methyloglobulus sp., assembly GCF_964779595.1. Lineage (NCBI taxonomy): Bacteria > Pseudomonadati > Pseudomonadota > Gammaproteobacteria > Methylococcales > Methylococcaceae > Methyloglobulus > Methyloglobulus sp. The sequence goes on along the minus strand of NZ_CBAROL010000011.1, from coordinate 44,574 downwards.
ACTATAGCCTACCCGCAAATCACAACGACATGTGCTATCTAAACGAAATACCGATAAGTGTAACCAACTATAGCCTACCCGCAAATCACAACTTGTTAGAGAGTGTCCCAGTTGTGGTCACAAGTGTAACCAACTATAGCCTACCCGCAAATCACAACGTCTAACAAATCCCTAAGCGTTATTTTCCCAGTGTAACCAACTATAGCCTACCCGCAAATCACAACCAGTCGCCTAGCATCCCTATTAAAATTCATAGTGTAACCAACTATAGCCTACCCGCAAATCACAACATGATTGCCTGCGTCAAGCGTGTAGGCGGAGTGTAACCAACTATAGCCTACCCGCAAATCACAACATAGACAACGTACTTTAAGGCTATCCTGTTAGTGTAACCAACTATAGCCTACCCGCAAATCACAACTGATGACCCGCTGGCACACGGACGACCTAAGTGTAACCAACTATAGCCTACCCGCAAATCACAACATCTTGGGTAAGAGTATCGACAACAGTATCAGTGTAACCAACTATAGCCTACCCGCAAATCACAACATACATAACAATATTCAATACCATTGGCTCAGTGTAACCAACTATAGCCTACCCGCAAATCACAACAGATTCTACTCAAGACAACTTCAAAAAAAAAGTGTAACCAACTATAGCCTACCCGCAAATCACAACCGATGCGCCCTGGCCCGTACATGTACGCCGAGTGTAACCAACTATAGCCTACCCGCAAATCACAACTATGGAACAAGCAGCATGAGCTTAGTAAGTAGTGTAACCAACTATAGCCTACCCGCAAATCACAACTAGCTGGGGGCAACCCGCCGACTTCTTTAAAGTGTAACCAACTATAGCCTACCCGCAAATCACAACAAGGAGGCATTAATGTCGGACCAACCCATTAGTGTAACCAACTATAGCCTACCCGCAAATCACAACTGGTAGGTCGTCACCGCCCGCTCCACCCGCAAGTGTAACCAACTATAGCCTACCCGCAAATCACAACTTATCAGCTTGGGCATAGCTTTGGGTAGTTAGTGTAACCAACTATAGCCTACCCGCAAATCACAACCAAGGGATAGCAATATGAAAAAAATACTATAGTGTAACCAACTATAGCCTACCCGCAAATCACAACCTTGGCGTGCTTGTTATACCCAATAACCTAGTGTAACCAACTATAGCCTACCCGCAAATCACAACGACTGCGTCCTCATGGGCTTTCTTGTCGGAGTGTAACCAACTATAGCCTACCCGCAAATCACAACCCCGTGCCAATACGTCCCGTTATAGTGGCAAAGTGTAACCAACTATAGCCTACCCGCAAATCACAACCGCTTAATAAGTTCGCGAATAGCCAAATCCAGTGTAACCAACTATAGCCTACCCGCAAATCACAACAGAAGGGCGACTACTAATGTTTATTTTTCAAGTGTAACCAACTATAGCCTACCCGCAAATCACAACCCGGGTATTATTGTGCGGTCTGTATGATGTAGTGTAACCAACTATAGCCTACCCGCAAATCACAACAGTATATATATGTGGTATAAAGCCAATAACAGTGTAACCAACTATAGCCTACCCGCAAATCACAACCTGAGCCTTGACCTACTAATGCCCCTGTGGAGTGTAACCAACTATAGCCTACCCGCAAATCACAACAGGCTTAATTGCCGTGTCGCTAATAATTATGGCGTTGCAAACCTAGGTTTGCACTCCTTGGCTATCTCGAAAATTACAACCCACTTTATTGTTTTTCGATAACGCTTAGTCGGTCTGCTTGAATGCCGAATAGTAGCTCGCCTTTCAATAAGCCAACCAGTTCTTTACCTGCCATGGAATAGCGCCAACCGTGCAGTAAGGGACAGCCTTCCTCTTCATTTAACATTAGCATTTCCAGATCTTTTCGAGTCGCTAATATGGTTGGATTAAGTGAATTTTCTTCGGCGCGGATACGTACCAATGCCGTTAATATGTCCAAAATAGCTTCGTGCTGTTGATTTTTCTTGGTGGTTTTGTCTTTGTCCTGCTGCGGCTGGGGTTCGGTATTTTTTGCTTTGGTGATTAATTCGCACAATTTTTTGCCGTAACGGTGAACAGTCCGTTCGTTAATGCTACGAATGTTTTCCAAGTCAGCGACTGTTTCCGGTTGCAGCTTTGCCATGTCAAATAGCAGTTCATCACGCAGCAACCAGGTTTTGGGGCGATTTTCAGCTTGGGCTGTTATTTCCCGCCATTCCGCTAAGGTTTGCACGATGGATAATTGCTTACCCGTGAGTTTGTTTTTGCCCCTAATCTTAAGCCACGCCTTTTCCGGCACGACTTGGTAATTATTGGGGTTTTCCAGTTCTTTGAAGTCATGTTTTAGCCAGTCTGCCCGACCGAGTTCTGCCAATTTTTTTAGCATAATCTGGTAGATTTGGCACAAATAAATGACATCATCTGCGGCATATTGGATTTCTTCTTTAGACAATGGCCGTTTGCTCCAATCGGCGCGGGTGTGGGCTTTGTTGAGGTTGATGTTCAATAGGCTGGAAACCAGCATGGCATAACCGGGATTGTCCTGATAACCCAGTAATGGCGCAGCAACTTGGGTATCGAATATCGGACTTGGCACTTTTCCGGTCATCTGATAAAAGATTTCTAAATCCTGATGGCAGGAATGAAATACTTTGACGATAGCGGGGTTATAGATGGCATCAAAAAGCGTGTCTAACTCAGGCAACGCAATGGGATCTACGCAGGACACCCATTCCGGCGTTGCTATTTGTAATAGGCAAAACTTGGAATAATAGGTTTTTTCCCTTAAAAATTCGGTGTCCAAAGCCAGCCAGGGCGCTTTTTTTATGTGTTCACACAGCGCAGCCAATTGTTCAGGGGTGTTAATGTATTGAATATTTGTCATTTAATCCTTTATCAAGCAGAAAACATACCGTATCGGTATTAAGCCGTTAACGCACTAGCTTTCCGATAGCAGTGTTTCAATCTTGGCTCACTTCTTTGGTAGGTGATGAATTGACGGGGCGGGGACGACGGTGCATACGGTTGCCACGCTTTTTGTTACGCGGCTTAACGCGCCTGATGTCGAGCTTTTGCTGGTTTATCTCGACCGTTTTCAGGTGATGAAATATTTCCTGCGGCATTTCATCAGGTAGATCTATCAGGGTGTAACAATCCTGCATACGCAAATTGGCAATATTTTTGATGTCAACGCCGGATTCTTCAACCAACACTATTTTAATTTCATCCAGCGTCACTTTATGCTGATAACCGACATCAAGACGATAGCGAACCAACCTGATGCTCGTAGCTAAATTATGAGGTAAGGGCTTTTCGGCTACGATTTGTGGCTGGCTGATTTTGCTCGGAACTATGTTGCTGGGGTTTTCGTCATTCAGTATCATCACTAGCGCTGCCGCACAATCGAGAACAGTGATGTTTAATTCTGCTGCAATGGATTCAACCAGTCGCCGCTGATGCTCAAAGCTTTGGGTGGCAAAAATATCTTGCACCTTATCCTTCAGCATTTTTAGCTGCTCGTTCTGCAAATTTAATGGCAATGTTGAGTCGTTTTTATTCATCCTATTGCTGTTATACAAGGCGAATTGCCGTAACGCAAATCAAAGTCTATCCTGATAGATTTCTACCGATGATTCGTCACGTAAGCGGCGCAACCACAGCTCGGTTTCTTCCTCGATTTTTCGTTTGCGGATGACATCCCTGATCTCATTTTTTTTGAAGTCGCTGGTGTCGTCTTTGTTTTCACGTTCCAAAACCTGGATTAAATGCCAACCGAACTGGGTTTGAACAGGTTCGCTGATGTCATTGATCGCCAACTTTTCCATGGCCTCCTGAAACGGTTTGACCAAATCATCTGGCCCTACCCAATCTAGCGAGCCACCTTTTAGTGCTGACCCTTTGTCGTCGGAGTGCGCGCGTGCAAGTGTGGCGAAATCATCACCATCAACCATGCGTTGCTTTAGTGCAAGTAGTCGTTTTTGGGCTTCGGCATCATCTATCAACTCATTGGTTTTAATCAGGATATGCCTAACTTTTGACTTGGTTATCGTGTGTGCGCCTACGCCTTTCATCTCTAGCATTTTAACAATATGAAAACCACTTGGGCTGCGTATGGGATCAGACACATCACCTGCTTTCATTGCGCTGACTGCATCAGCAAATAATGTTGGCACATCGGCCTTACCGCGCCAGCCTAAGTCGCCACCTTTTAACGCGTTGTCATCGTCGGAATTGCTCATTGCCGTCTTGGTAAAATCCTGACCGGAACGCAGCTCCTTAACTAATTCATCTGCCTTTATTTTGGCTTTTTGAATGACTGCGGATGACGCGCCTTCTTTAACAGCTATCAGGATATGCCCCAGATGGTATTGCCCCATTCCTGTACCGCCTTTGTCTTCCGTTTCTATAAAGTGTTCGATTTCTCGGTCGGTAACTTTAATACGCTCACCAATTTCCTTGCCTCTAAGTTGATTGATGACGATTTCATTACGCATATTGTCTTGAAAGCTTTGGTAAGACATGCCCTGCTTTTGCAGCTCTTGTTTGAATTGCTCAAGCGACATATTGTTTCTTTGGGCGATGTCAGTCGCTGAATTATTTAGCATCTCTTCGCTTAGATTAATGCCCGCTTTTTCAGCTAACTGGCGCTGGAGCTTTTCAATAATTATTTTCTCCAGCACCTGTTTTTTTAACACGTAATCAGGCGGCATGGCGGTGTTGCTGGCTTGAATCCGTTGCACAATCGTCATAATTTCACGTTGCAGCTCGCTTTCAAGAATCGCCTCGCCTTCGACATTGGCAATCATTCTATCCAAAACCTCTGCATAGAGGTTTTGACTAACCAAGAATAAGCCGCACAGTACCAATAGCGTGGTAAATAGTTTTTTTAAGTCATTCAAATACATCATTGTTCGGATTTCCGATAACCAAAAATACTTTGTGTGAAGAAATCATCCAGTTTTTCCCCAATACCCGTCAAGCCTTTAAGTTCGAGTTGAAAAAACAGACCGGTTTGGGTATTACTGGTTTGTCCAGTAATAGAATTAGCGGTGGTTAAGTTATTGATATAACGCCTACCAATTACCCTAAACCGCCAACAACAATTTTCCTTTTCTAGCCCAACAAAAGCTTCTTGCGTTTGGTTATATAACAAGGAATATTGCCAACGTCCAACCGCAAACCAATCGTCATAAATGGGCCAACGGATGGAAACATCACTCTGGATAATATCATTACTGCGTATTGTAGGATTGTCGTCCCTGAACAATTGGAAGCGAGCTCTATCACCGGAACTTAATGTGTTATCAGCCAACGCATCATCGAGGGCATCCTTAATCAAGTTACTTTTTCTGTACGTGTAGCCAATATTTATTAGCTCACCGGGATTGTTAACGATATGTAATGCCGCATTAGCTCTGACTATCTCATTAACATCAGGGTCCCATTGAATTCCGGTTTGAACAGAAAAATGATTATTAAGTTGGCTGCTTAACTCCGCCACGACTGGCGAATAAGTGCTGGTTTGTACGGCATTATTCAAAAAATCTGTACCAACGCGTATGAGTGGCCCCGTCACATCGCGGTTTTGGAAATAAAAAATCTCACCGAGATTTAATTTTAATTTTTCCAATCCCGTTTCTGAATCAACCAAACGTGTCGTTAACGCAGCAGAAACTTGGTTGCCATCCTGAATTCTGTCGCCACCACTGTAACGGTTTTCTCTAAACAAGCTGTCATATTGGAAATCATACAAAGAGGTATCGAAAATAGGGATATTGCTTTGATCAACTTTAGGAATGTATAGGTAAAAAAGTCTGGGCTCTAAGGTATGTAAGTATTTGCTTCCGAACAAATTAACATCTTTTTCTATAAATAAACCGCTGTCTATTGAGGCAATCGGCACAGTTCGGCTCACATTGGCATCTTTGAAACCAGAATTTTCTTTACTGATTAAAAATTCCGTATGCTGCAAGGACAGTTTTGGTGTTACGTAGGCACTTGCAGTCTTTAGCGGAAAGCTAACATACGGTTTGACATTAAATCGGTGTCCGTCGGGTAATCTGCTGTCGTCATGCTGGAAATATACATATTCACTTTCCATCCCCGTGTTGGCAGGAACAACGGATTCAAATGCGTGGTCGAGGTTTAAATTAAGTTGCGGTAAGCGACGATACGGTTTTAGCCTACCTCCTAAGAGTAATAACGTAGGGTCTATAGTTTGAAAGTTTTCTACGATCCCCGTAAAGGAGATGCCTTTATCGACATAAGACGCATCTGCATAACTTCTAACGTGACTGAAGTTTGGAAAACTCAGTGCATTTCCAAGTTCTGAGAAATAAGCTCTGTCAGAAACGATATTTAAGTCAAGGTTGGAACTAATATTAGGCGTATACCGCGTGGTATTCTTAATCGTTGCTAAATATCTTGATTTATTATCGATGCTGTCATCGGGCATGAACTCAGCACTCACCAAACCTTTTGATTTTTTGGTCAGATAACGGAAATCACCTGCCAGTAATGGCCCTCGATTAGTGTAATATCGCGGCCTTATCGTTGCATCATAGTTAGGTGCTATATTCCAGTAAAAAGGTGCTGAAAAGTTAAAGCCACCTTTTTGAATTCGTCCGAAAGATGGCGCAAGGAAACCGGTCTTTCTTCTATCGTCAATCGGAAAAGATAGATAAGGCGAATAAAACACCGGCACGCCTTTAAACTCAATCCAAGCATTTTTTGCCGAGCCATCTCCGGTTTTTTTGTTCATTTTTAAATCGGTGGCATGGACAATCCAATCCTGATTACCAGGTTCGCAGGATGTATAGGATGCACCCTTGTATCTGGATAAGGTGGCACTATCACGATACACCGCACTGGCCTTGCCTCTGATAGGTGTCGTCGGTGAAATAAATAGGGTATCTCGCAAACGTGCCTCATCACTGGCTAGCTTTAACGTTGCGGTGTCGGCAAATAAAGACAACTCATCCTCGCTGTAGAAGACATTGCCGTGTAAATCTAAATTCTCTGAAACCGAATCATAATTTGCCGAATTGGAAGAAGCTTGCTGGTCGGCACGTTTCATCTCGACATTGCCCTGATAGTTACCGACTTCATTATCGTAGATTTCGGCAGCATTGGAATCCATATCCAAATCGGCTTTGTCGCGCTGCTTTTTATCAGGCACATAATATTTCTGTGTGCCGAGTTGAATAGAGCAATTACCCCAAGGATTATTTTTAAAGCGATCCCTTAAGGTATTGAAAATACGTTCTTCTTTATAATCAAATGCGGGGTTGAGCAAGCTTAATCGACTGTGTTCTTCAGCATCAACAACACGCGCTTCGCCTTTAGGATCCGCACCTTCCAACTGGCAATTCCACTTACCTTCTTCACCTTTGGTGTCACAATTCCAGCCGCGCGGCTTGGTATTATCGCCTGCTGCTGGTTTACTGCTTGCTGCCACGGGTTTTTGAGTGGCCGGTAGAGCTCGAGGTGGTGCTTCTGAAATGATTGGAGATGGCTTAGGTTTAGCCGAAATAGGATTGCTAATCGGTGCAGGTCGTTGTTCTACCAATTTTTCCTGGGTTTTAATTTCGACAGGCTTAATAGCTTGAAGAGGTTTTGTATCGAATGTCTGAGCTTTTTCCGCAGTCTCGGCTATTTTGGGTGCAATGCTTTTAGGTGTGGTGCTAGAAGATGGGCTAGCAGCAGCTGCTGACCCCACACAAACCCATTCTTTGGTGTTTTTGTCTTGTTGGCAGTTCCAATTGGCTTCACTAGCAAAGCTGATTGACGCAAAAAGCGATAAAAAATAAACCAGATACAATCGGGCGAACATGAGTAATGGAAGTTTAGTAGCTTAACGGGTCAAAAATCGAATAGAATGCCAGCGCGAATTCTACCTCAATTTGACCCAGCGTTATAACTAATCTGACCGCATCCAGACATGATACCCGACGACTTCCGTAAAATAAGCCTACTTGCTTGGCTGGAGAATGACTTGCTTTTGCCTGTCAAAAGCTGTGAACCGGCATCGAGTGATGCCAGTTTTCGGCGTTATTTCAGAATTACTTTGCCAGATCAGCCATTAATCGTGATGGATGCGCCACCGGACAAGGAAAATACCGCGCAATTTATTAAAGTCGCTGAATTTCTGAGGTTTTCAAAGGTTAATGTGCCACGCATTTACCATCAAAACCTGCTTGACGGCTTTCTGGTGTTAGAAGATTTTGGTTCTGTCTCGTTTTTGGATAAAGTCAATTCTGATAATGCTAATGCGTTATACGGCAATGCTTTGGACAGCTTGTTAACGCTACAAACTCATGCTGACCTCAACAACTGCGCCCTGCCCCGCTACGATGAAGCCTTATTGCAACGAGAACTGGGTATATTTGAAGACTGGTTTATCAAGCAAGCATTAGGCTTAGAAATACCTACTGCAATCTGGGATAAGGTCTGCAACATTTTAATCAATTCTGCGCTGGAGCAACCTGTTACCTGCGTTCACCGCGACTACCATTCCCGTAACCTAATGGTCTTAAAAGATGATTCCATTGGTATTATTGATTTTCAAGATGCTGTTATTGGTCCAGTGACATACGATCTGGCATCATTGTTACGGGATTGCTATATAGATTGGCCGAAGGATCAGGTCGGTCTTTGGTTGTCCCAATATTACCAAAAACTCAAACAAGCGGACATCATAGCTTGTGATCTACCCCAATTTACCCGCTGGTTTGACCTGATGGGAATGCAACGACATCTTAAAGCCATCGGCATTTTTTCCAGGCTTAATCTTAGGGACGGTAAATCTGGCTATCTTAAAGATATTCCTCGTACTTTGAATTACGTCATGGCGCAAGCCCAGGTTTATCCAGAACTGGCTGATTTTCATGATTTTTTGCAGCAGCACGTCTTGCTAACATCTTCGGAAACCCAATGAAAGCGATGATACTGGCCGCAGGTCGCGGCGAACGGATGCGACCTTTAACCGACCACATCCCAAAACCTTTGCTGCCTGTGGCTGGCAAGCCATTGATTGTACACACTATAAACCAACTGGTTGCAGCGGGATTTACCGACATTGTCATCAACCACGCCCACTTAGGTCAACAGATTGAGGATAAGTTGGGTGACGGCAAGCATTTAGGCGCGAACATTGTGTATTCACCCGAAGGCGAACAAGCCGTGGAAACCGCTGGCGGCATCATCAATGCCTTACCGTTATTAGGAAACGAGCCGTTTCTGGTCGTCAACGGGGATATTGCCACGGATTTTCCATATACTGAGTTGCAGAAAATCAAGGTAGATTTAGCGCATATTGTGCTGATTGATAATCCACCGCATCACCCACAAGGTGATTTTGCTTTGAACCACTCGGGCAAGGTCACGGAAGACGGCCACCAACGCTATACATTTAGCGGAATTGGTCTGTACCATCCCAGCTTATTCAACAACACGCCGACAGGAAAAAGCAAATTAGCACCTTTATTACGTGAGGCTATTTCGGCAAAAAAAGTGACAGGGCAACATTACTCTGGATTTTGGATGGATATTGGAACGCCTGAGCGATTGCAAGAGTTGGACGTGCATCTACGTAAGCTTTAAAGATACCCACCGCTTACTTACTAAACGCAATAAATTTCCGGTACGGGGAATCTTTCTGCCACGTCAAACCTTCCATGTAATAGTGCATCAACGCCAGATAACCTAGGAATCCCAACGTAATTACTTTATAAAACTCTTTGCCTAATAGGTGGCGGGTTATCAGATTGACGAGATCATCACCATAAGCTTGCAGTAGGAAAGCCAGTAAAAACGAAATTACCGGTAATACGATAAAGATGTGCAACTCATATCGTGCAGTAAAACGATAAAGAAAATTCTGCGGCTGTCGATTATGTTTATTGTAGTCATGCGTTACGTAAAACAGATACGCCGTCGCATCATGCACAAAACGCGGCACTAAAATCGCCATAAAATAGTGTTGCTGAAGAAACAAGTAAAAACTGGTCAGCACCAAAAACACATTCGACCAATAAAACCACAATCCAAACGAAGTAGTGACCAAATGCTGATAAACAAATGCCGCTATCACCAGCAGCAAACAGCCCAAAGCGGCAACATGTTTAATCCAAACAACCTGGTCTGCCGTCAGGCTGTTCCTCAAAAAAATGCTGATATAAATGGCAACGCCAGCCGCCACACTAAGCGTTAACAACAACTTAAACACCGACTCCGGCAATTGGCACACGCCCCGCGCAATTCCATATTGCTGCTTAAGCACATGGTAAACCGTCCAAGTCGCTACAACGACATACAGCAAGCGATACGGCAACAACATATTGCCCACAATATAGGCAACCGCAATGGCTACCGTCATCAAGGTTATTTGACGTTTATAATGCTTTAGGTAATCTGGATTGCTCACCAGTAAAATATTGCTGGCGATAATATGTGGCGTTCCAAATAAGATTTGGAACAGCACAAAATGGTAAGGGCTGCTAGGTAGATTGCTCCGTAAATAATCTTGCCAAAACCCGTGATCGAGAAATTGCAGCAGCAAACACAGTGGGATAATGCCGTAAAGCCCTAACAAAAGGCAAAACGATACCGCCTGTTTTTGATCACATAAAGAATCGTGAATGGAAACGGACGACGCTGACATAGTGCTTTACTCTTTATCTAGTTTAGTTATTATTAGGGTTAAGATAAAGTTGCAAATTAAACCAAAAATACAGAAAATTTCAAGCAAATTTTGAGTTTTCAAGATTTTTTCACGACAACCTAATTATGCCATTTCACCTACATCCACAACTGCAAAAAGACTGCATTTATATCGGCAAGCTGGTGTTATGTCGGTTGTTACTTATGAACGACAGCCAATTTCCTTGGTTTGTCCTGGCTCCTGAAATAGCAGGAATTACGGAGATTTATCAACTAAATAAGCAACAACAGAGGTTGTTGATTGAAGAATCAAGCTTTCTTGCCGAACGATTGAGCGAGCTTTACAGACCAGATAAGCTCAATATTGCAGCAATTGGCAATCTAGTCCCGCAGCTACATATCCATCATGTTGTGCGTTATCGCACGGATAAGGCCTGGCCGGCGCCAGTATGGGGAAAGTTTCCTGCGGTTGCATATTCTGAACAAGAGATTACGGATATAACCCGTTTAGTAAAAAATGCGCTCGAAGAACCGTAGCAGTCAATACTACCGATGGCGGATTTCCGCAGCTAACATGTTACAAAGCTTCTCAACCGCTCCACGGTTGTTATGTACAAACGCTTTGCCGTTATCAATAAGCAAGTTTCGGTAGCCCATATCTGAATACACAGTTTGAATTGCCTTAACAAGTGCCGCATTATCTTGGCATTGTATCGCCGCATGGTGTACCAACACCTTATTAGCTATTTCTTTAAAATTAGCCATGTAAGGACCGAATAACACAGGTATACCAACGACTGAGGCTTCCAGCAGGTTATGTCCGCCGACAGATACCATGCTGCCACCCACAAATGCCACGTCTGCTGCTGCATACAGCATTTTCAGCTCCCCCATGGTATCTGCGAGGAAAATATCGGTGTCCAGCTCGCAGGGTTGTTTCGATGTGCGGGTGACAACCACCATTGTGTTTTGGCTGCATAATGCACTGACTTCGGCAAAACGTTCGGGATGTCTGGGAACAATTACCAATAATAATTCAGATATTTTCGGTTTGAGTTGCTTGTAGACATCCAAGAAAATCTGCTCTTCGCCCTTGTGCGTGCTGGCGGCAATCCAAACAAAACGATCTTTAAAAACAGTGGTTTTCAGTCGTTTTCCTTTATCAATAATGTGTTCAGGTATTTCAAGATCGAATTTGATATTACCTAACGTAACGACTTGCTCCGGTTTTGCACCAATGGCGATAAACCGTTCAGCATCGTCTTGGGTTTGGGTGGCGATCTGCTTTACATTAGCAATAACCGGATGAATTAATGAGGGAATTTTTTGATAGCCACGCGACGACTTTTCCGATAATCGGGCATTAACAACGTATAACGGAATGTTGCTATCACCACAGTAGGTAAACAAGTTGGGCCAGATTTCGGTTTCCATAATGACCGCAAGTATGGGCTTGAAACACCACATAAACCGCCTGACCGCATTGGGCGTGTCATAAGGCAGATAAACATGTTCAACTGTTTGCCCCAACACAGCACGGACTCTAGCTGATCCCGTCGGTGTGGTTGTGGTAATTAATAGCTTTGCTTGAGGAAACTGCTGCTGTAACCGTCTAATCAGGGGAAATAAGGCTTCAGCCTCACCCACAGAAACGGCATGAAACCAGATGACATTTTGAGGAAATTTTCTATCGTAGAAAGCAAAGCGTTCACGCCATCGTAGGCGGTAATCTGGTGCTTTGATACCTCGCCAAAACAAGCGGAGCAGGATGAATGGAATGATAAGGTAAAAAACAGCCGAATAAAAAGTTCTCATTAGACGATTGTCTTAGCTTTTCTGGCGTAAAAGATAGGTATTTAGCCCCACACTTATCACGAAGAACTCAGGCTAACGTTCTATTGAACGTGTAGCCTGAACACAGATCGCAATCGAGTCTAAAAAAACTTAAGCTTCCGCCGCAACCTTGATTGACATCGTTACAATCACATCGGAATGCAGATTAATATCAATATCGTAATCGCCGACTTGTCTGATTGTGCCATGTGGCAAGCGTATTTGTTGCTTTTCAACCGCGCCGCCCGCTTGATTAATGGCTTCGGCTATATTGAGAGTGCCTACAGAACCGAACAAACGTCCTTCATCACCCGCTTTATGCGTGATAACGATTTCCAACTTACTCAGCTTGTCCGCATGGGCTTGGGCAGCACCCAACTTATCAGCCGCTGCTTTTTCAAGATCAGCGCGACGTGCTTCAAATTCAGCTATTTTTTTGACCGTTGCAGGCACGGCTTTACCTTGGGGAACCAGGTAATTTCTGCCGTAACCGTTCTTAATGCTTACTTTGTCACCCAGATTACCCAGGTTTACTATTTTTTCAAGAAGTATGACTTCCATTTTTAATCACCTCTCGGCTGTTAACCGATCATTGCCATCAGGCATTTAAGTTTAATTCAATTTTCTTTTGCGTATATCCAGCCAGGTATCACTGAAACCTACTATAGCAACGGGGAATAGGCTGTAGGGTATCAAAAACAGGGTAATGTAAAGCATGGCTACGGCATATTGCGCTATCTTCATCCTAGAAAACACCGTATGTAACACGGCAATGCCAGTAAATGTATACAGCACAAACAGTATAATGGCACTATTCCAGGCTATTTGAGACACAGCTCCAGAACTAAGCATAGCAATACCAATGATCGCAAGACTAATGATAGCCAATCTGGGTTCAGTCTTTAATGATAGAAACTCTTGCCTAAAGCCACCGGGATTGTAAAGTATGGACTGCCACCAACGCCCCAGGAATAAGCCCAACATCATGCTGAACACGGCTCCAGCGGCGGCTATTCCGGTCATATACGGTGCTATAAAAGCTATCGTCCGCTTGACATCTTCTGCGGGTGCATTGGCAGGCACCATTTTAGGCATGACTTGCGCCCACATTGAAGCAGGGTCGGTATTAACTAGGTAGTACGCAACAACACCCACAATACCTATTAGAACCGCTATCTCAACAGCCAGTGAAATATGCCGCCCTTCCCTGAGTACAATCGCGATTAACCAGATTGGTAGCCACAAAAAAAGCACATAGATCAGGATGAACTGATAACTGACCTGGATTAATGTAGCCAGTATTCCCGCTGCCAGACTTGAGCACGCAAGAATAATCAGACCTTCATAAGCACCTTTCCTGAGTGTGACTAAGGCAACAGCACCTGAGCTAAACACACTCAATGGAGCCAAGATTAGCGACAACATCGCCAGCGTAGCAGCCAAAAGCATGGCTTCTAACCTGCCGCGCATGATATATGCCGCTAGCCATTTCATCCGATTTATTACCTGTTTTACTTGTGTGCGTCGCAGTAAGGCATCAAGGCAACCATACGCGCACGCTTGATAGCGACGCATAACGCTCTTTGATGCTTTGCGCTAGTGCCAGTAATACGGCTAGGAATAATCTTACCCGTTTCTGTGATGTAATCTTTCAATAAATCAATATCTTTATAGTCAATTTCCGTTCCACCTTCACCGAAACGGCTTAATTTTTTGCGTCTAATATTACGTGCCATAAATATTCCTTGTAATGTTCTTAATTAAATAACAGCTTCTGGATCGATTTCATCTGCATCAAGATCTTCATCTATCAGATCATCCAGATCAATATCGTCATCAAGGACAACGGCTTCTGCCGCGACTGCCACTTCTTTTGCCAATAAGCCTTTAGCCCGTGCTTCAGCGGCTTTACTCTCTTCTGCAGTGGCAATCGCGATGGCGGAGACTTCGGTAATCGCCGTCTTTTGCACGAGTATCATGCTACGTAAAATCGCATCATTAAAACGAAAACCGCTCTCTAATTCAACGAGAGTTGGCTGATCGCATTCAATGTTCATCAACACGTAATGGGCTTTGTGGATTTTCTTGATAGGGTAAGCCAAATGCCGACGACCCCAATCTTCCAGACGGTGAATTTTGCCGGACGCGGTTTCGATAATCGACTTATAGCGATCAATCATCGCCGGTACTTGTGCACTCTGGTCTGGGTGCACTAAAAAAACAATTTCATAATGTCGCATAATTTTCCTTACGGTTAAAGCCTCCCACCGTCTATGAGAGAAGATGGTGAAGCAAGGGCGGTGCAGTACACACCAATGAAAAACCCAATATTATATTCCTTTTTATTTGCCTTGGAAAGCTTTAGCCTTGAATATTGTCTACCTGTTGAATAATCACCAGCAGATTCTAAAAACCTAATTTTGCATCAATCATCAGACCGCAAAGTTATTTCAATTGCTGATGTAAACCACACCTTATGGATGAAAAAATATGTGAGAAATTACCTTGTTATCCGATACATTACTGCTAATCTACTTCTCACACAATACAGTATAAAAGTTAGCTGTTTAGCCATTAGGGATTGGCAAAATTTAGAACCAAACAGGCTTGGAATGGGTTAGAAAAACGGGCATCGACAACAAAACTCAAATGGAACTTGGCCTCTAGCCATCAAGTTGTACATAAAAACAACAAATGTTGATTTAATCAACAGCAATAGAGGGGCGGCCATGACAGCACGACATCACCATAATCACAATGGACTGTTTTCAACAAAAGTTCAGTCTAAAACAAAATCGCCTTATAAGTGCCTTCTGCTTATCTGTTATGTGACAGCCGCACTCATAGCGGGATGTTTGACGGATGGAAAAACAGACCACCCGCCGAGTGGAGAGCAAGCAAGCTCCTCCCAGCAGTCTAAGCAGTGCGACCAAAATAGCTCACAAAACAGCTCCAATACCATTACTGCCGAAGTCATTGCATTAGAACAAATCATAACTTTCAATCGCTTTGGCGCATTTAATCCAGCGGGGATGGTGTATGCACTACGAAAAGATGTTGTCGATGAACATGGAAAGACTATTTCTTCTCGATCAGATGCAGAAATGGCAGCATTGAAAGGCAGGGTTAGGCTTAAAGACGACAAAAGACCTCGCCCCTTAGTGCTTCGAGTTAACGAATGCAATTATCTACAAGTAAAATTTTGGAATTTATTATCGCCACTACCAACCGTACATACTACATTTCAACGCGCTGATTTTCCTGATGGCGGCGTACAAAGACATTCCATTCAAGCGACCAAACCAGGTGACCCCACTGCAACTGATCTCTCTACGCCGCCACGTAATAGTATAAGCACCCAACATCCAGCGTTCCCATTTCCACGCCAAGAAGAACCTGATTACCCCACCACACGGGCGGCATCCATACACGTTAATGGTTTGGATTATGCAAACATGGAGTCAGACGGTGCTAATGTGGGCAATAATCCATCGTCACTAGCTGAACCTGGGGCGAGCAAAACGTATACCTGGTATGCCCAGCAAGAAGGTGGGTATTTTTTCTATTCCACCGGTGCATTGGCGGGTGGCGAAGGTGATGGCGGCCAACTAGGTTTGGGGTTGTTTGGTTCAGTCAATGTCGAACCCAAAGATTCCATCTGGTATCGTTCACAAGTAACGCATGATGTATTAGTTGCTGCAAAATCAAGCACTAATCAACTATATGATGATTTACAATATGAAAAACTGGCTATTTTGGATGCTCACAATCAGATTATACACTCCGACCTTAACGCTATTATCTATCAGGATAATCCTACGAATTCATCCGGTAATTTGAGTGAATCGGGTATGGACTGCTCAAAACAATCGCCCGGCTCTAGTTGCGGCATGTCATTCCGTGAATTCACCACCATTTTTCATGATGAGAATAAAGTATTCCAAGCATTTGCAGAATTGTCCGATGAGGGCAATCCGATCAGCGCGATTGCGGATGGCATGGCAATCAACTACGGCTCATCTGGTGCAGGTTCCGTGGTACTTGCTAACAAGAAAAAAATAGGGCCAGGAAAAGATTGCCCTGATTGCAAACTGGAAGAGTTCTTTTTAAGCTCTTGGGTTAATGGCGATCCAGCGATGATTGTACGCCGCGACCAGGATGGCAAAGAAGTAGAAGCCTTATACCCCGATGATCCATCAAACGTGCATCATGCTTATCTTGGTGATCCAGTGCGTTTCCGTAATATCCACGCGGGACCAAAGGAAACCCATGTTTTCCATTTACACGCGCACCAATGGTTGCAGGATAAAAACGATCCCAATGCTAATTACCTGGATTCGCAAACTATTTCCCCAGGTTCGTCCTACACTTACGATATTCAATACGGTGGCGGTGGCAACCACAATTTAACCGTAGGCGATGCTATTTTCCATTGCCACTTGTATCCACATTTTGCGGCGGGGATGTGGGAGCTGTGGCGGAATCATGATGTATTTGAGGATGGCAGACCGGGATTATTTGACGAAAAAGCCAATCCAAAAGGAAGAAATCTGCCCGATAAAGAAATAACGGGTGGCACACCCAATCCAGCAATCGTTCCTATTCCAGGTCACCCATTAGCCCCTTTACCCAGTGCTGAATTTCGTGGCTATCCTTTCTTTATGGCAGCAGAACCTGGACATCGACCTCCACAACCCCCTTTAGATATGGCGGAAAACAAACATCCAACGGGTACAAACGACAAATGGCTAGACGGCGGCTTATCTCGCCACATTATTACCGAGGGCACTATCTAAGACATTGATCTTAAAAATCCTGCGGTGACAAAAGATCTGCTCGAAGGTTACGGAGATCGAGAAAGCAACAAAGCTTCGCGTTATGTCGCCAAACGCACCTGGGCATTGAACAGTGACCCGAATAACCTCATTTTAGCGAAGAAAATTGAATCCGCTACTGTAAAAATATTGCCGCAATGTGGCACGAAAGATGAAATTCTGGCAATGGCTTACCATGCCGGTTGGGATAAAGCCACTATTGAAAGCTTGAAGCAAGGGCGCGACACCGTACCTGACAATATGCTCCCAGGAGTATGGACATTGTGTAAAGATGAATTTAAGAAAGTCTTACAAGCTGCCAATTCACCGGAATCGTTTGCATGGAACTTTAAATCTGAAGAAACCCAATGGCCTAAGCATACTGACCCAGCAAATCCTCAAAGCCATTGGGCTACCACGAAGCCCCTCTGGACAGGTAAGGGTTTTGAAACCGCTAATGCCGCTTATCCTCATGGTCATTCCGCTAATAAAGCGTTCGATCTTGGCAAACATTTCCGCGTCAACGGCTTTGCCCCCGCACAAGGAGCACCATTTGCCGACCCTTGCCCAACGGATTATCTTGAGGAAGCAAACAAACAAACACTTGTTAACCGTACTAATCCGCGTCTTTACAAAGCCGCATATATCGAATTCGATATGACCGTCAATAAATATGGCTGGCATGATCCGCAAGCACGGATGCCGGTTCTTGAAGAAGATGCCGCTAAAACGCTAACTGGCGAACGGCTTGCAGAACCCTTGTTTTTTCGCGCTAATTCAGGGGATTGCATTCAATTTCAAGCGACTAATTTAATTCCAAGCGTCTTAAATCTGGATGATTTTCAAGTTTACACCCCTACCGATACTATCGGTCAGCATATTCATTTGGTGAAATTTGATGTTACCTCGTCTGACGGTTCGGCCAATGGCTGGAATTATGAAGACGGTACATTCTCACCTGACTAGGTTCGGGAGCGCATAACAGCCAGTAAACACCTAGGTGGTAAGGTGGTAGATTGGAATAACAAACCGCATAAGCCATTAATTGCAAAATCCTATAGCTTACCCAAAACCACTAATAGAGATGTCCGTGGTCAATGCTCAGGCAATGCAGAGGAAAACGATAAAAATCACCCTTGGTGTGGCGCACAAACCACCGTGCAACGCTGGTGGGCCGATCCCGTACTCAACGATAAGTGGGAAGACAGAACCATGAGAACTGTCTTCACCCATGACCACTACGGCCCCAGTTCACACCAGCAGCACGGTTTTTATGGTGCGTTGATTGTGGAGCCGAAAAATACTGTTTGGACCGAACTGGTCGCTTCGCCCGCTGATGTCAATACCAAACAGAATAAATGCAGCGACACCACTTTGAGCGGTTTTATTGATAATCCTTGTAGACCAGACGGTGGTCCAACCAGTTACGCGGCAAATATTGGTTTCCCTAAAGACCATCCACATGAAAAAATTGAAGAACATCAACATGAGATACGGCGAGAATATAATCTAGCATTTGCCGATTTTGCGATCCTGTATAACGCTGATTTACGCCCCGTCAACCCGCCGAGCAGGCAGGATGAACTGCTACTGCCACATAATGTGCGTGACGGCTTGAAACCAAAACCGGAAGGCATTTCTACCGAAGATCCAGGCACACGTTTACTTAACTACCGTAATGAACCGATTCCGTTGCGTATTGCCAAGGAAGACAGGAACAGCCTTGAGTATCATCAAAAAACAACGCTAGGCAATGGCAAAGGAGAGCTAACTCCTGAAGGCGATATGGCGAATGTGTTTAGCTCATTAGTTCATCATAGTTCACAGCTAGATTCAGCTTCGGACAGAATGAGGAAACTGCAAAACAATGTACCTAATGAAATCATTGATCGAAAAGAATTAACCCGCTTATTGGATCAACAAATAAGCAAGACAAAAAAATTCACTGGTCTATTACGTGAGAACGAGCCTTGGCGCTTGGATGACGACCCCTCAACCCCTGTTCTACCTGCGTTTGCGTGCGATCCTTTGAGCATTCAACTGATCCAAGGCTCACAGGAAGAGCAGCATGTCTTTTCAATGAACGGCGTTAAATGGCTGGCCGAACCTAAGTCACTTAACTCTGGATACATGAACGGACAACAAATCGGCATTTCCGAACACTTTGAAATGGATGTAAAGTTGCCAAACGACCCTGGTGTAACGGACTATTGGTATGGCTCACCCAGTGTTGAAAATTTCTGGGATGGTATGTGGGGTTTAGTGAGAGCGTATGGTGGAAAAAAATGTGTTCCAGGAAAAAATGAAACTTTTGCAGATTTAACAATCAATAAATACAAATATGATCAAAATGAAAAAGTCCAGGAACGCAAATTAGCTGTCATGGCTAAAGCCGATAAAATCGATGAATTTCTCGCTGTTTTACCCACAAAGAAAAACAACCAAACTGAAGATGTTCCAAACTTATGGGATGTGAGCGAAGAAGACCCTGACGACAAATTTGATGTTGTCTATAAATCGGAAGCTTTTATCAATCACTTACTGGAAAAATCTGCAAAAGACCCCAGCAAGATACCTCATTTATTAAGTTATTTACATGAGGAATTATCGCTTAATGCTCCTGACTTGACAGGGCGTAACGCTAATAAAAATATCAATACAATTAAAGACTTGTATAAAGAGTACTTCAATAATTACATCTGGAAAAAAAATGTTTGTCCATTTCAGGAGTTTGTTAAATCCAGTAGCCATAAGAAGCATGTCGTCGCCATTTTAGCGAAAGATATTTTGCCTAGCCATAACGGCTTGGTATACAACAAACGCTTTAACATTACTGATCCGAATGGCATTGTTTTTGTTGAACTTGATGAAAAGTGGATTGAAGAACATCAGGAAAATCACATCAAAAAGGTTATAACTAAATTAAATAAGAAACAAATTGATCCTCACAACAATTTCCATCTTAGCGCGAATGAAATTGTCAGCATGTTAAGAACTGCTTACGAAGAGGGTAAAGCTGTCGAACCGCTGGTACTCCGTGCATCAGCAGGTGATTGTATCCAAGTTACCTTACACAACCTGTTGCCAGAAAATTTTCTGGAAAGCACAAATCCTGCAGTTTTAGCAAATTCCAGTAGTTACAATTTAATGCCGCCAATAGTAAATGGCTTTAATTTTAACCAAGTACAAATGTCTTCCATGATTAATTTAATACCGCAACTCGTCGCTTATGATGTCAAATTCATGGGCGGTGGCAATGTGGGCTTAAACAGTAGAGATGATGATCTTGACAAAGCGGATTTTATCAGTGGAGATGAAGCACCTGGCAAAGTGGGTTCAGCCAGTGATGAAAAACAAAAAAAAGATGATAAGCGCACGTCGAGCGGCTTACCTGGCTGTCGCAAAGTATCATCCGTCGGCACACCTGATTTTAATACGTGTGATGACAACATTGCCGAATACATTTGGTATGCAGGTACTCGTCAAGAATATGATAAAACAACCTTTGGCAGTTTTAATCCTGAGCAGCAAAAAACAGAGTGTCCTATCAAGACCAAATTTCGCTCGAATGAAGCTTATTTATGTCATAAGCCCATTGAATTTGGGGTAGCATCGTTACGTAGTTTTGGCGATGTCATCAAACAATCTTCGCATGGTGCGGTAGGTGCATTAGTTATCGAACCTAAAAATGCGGAGATAAGTTTTCCAGATAAATTATCCAAAATCACCGCTAACGTGAAAACACTAGATGAGCTGGGTAAAGACCGTTCCTTCCGAGAATTCGTCGTGGTCTTCCAGGATGACCTTAGCTTACAACAAAATAAACAACCGATGCCAAATCACCGGATGGCTGATGATGCCGAAGACACCGGGCAAAAAGGGTTTAACTACCGTTCCGAACCGCTTTGGGCAAGAAACGGCGTAGGAACTTCCGGTGCTGACTTTAACGCACTTAACGAGTTGGATTATAGAAACACCCTGAGCTCAACTGCACCCAATCCTGGCTGCGACAGTAAGGCTTGCGGCGATCCAGAAACGCCTGTATTTAGAGCCAATGCTGGCGAAGACATTCGGTTTAGGCTGGTTCATCCCAATGGGCATTCCCGTCAACATGCTTTTGCACTATCTGGACATAATTGGGATTATCAGCCGTGGAAGAATGACTCAACCTCAATAGCAACACATGAGGAAAAGAAAATTAAAACCGCCCTGTTGGGTGCTATCGGTGGCATTGGGCCTGGCCGACATTTCAATATAGTCACTAAAGCAGGCGGAAAAAACGAAGTGCCAGGCGATTACCTATTCAGGGTGCAAGAAAACTTCCAGTTCCAAGGTGGAATGTGGGGGATTTTGCGGGTTGATTAAGCTCAAATTAACGGCGGATATTAACGAGGACGATATGATTCCTATGATAAGGGCTACCGCCAAGCTATTGTTGCTTGCCGCATTTTGTCCATTGGTGGCACAAGCCACGCAAAATGTGAGTCAACATGTTGAAATCCAGGGGATTGACTTGGCTATGCAAGTGGTTAATGTCCCTGTTGGGAAACAAGCTGATCCTGTCGATAGTCAACAGCTAAAAGCAATCCTTAAATTCAATGAAAAACAAACCGGAAAACCGATAACTCAATTACGCCCAAAAGCTTGGTTCTCCCTGCGCCGCTCCGAACAAGTCGCCACCGAAACCAGTTGTGAAGCCAAGGTACGGAGTTTTTCCAGCGGCCAGTTGGCGACTCGTGCCGATGTTGACCTGAACAGTTATTTTTTGTTGACGCTTAACCAGGATAAGACGGTTGCGTTTATTAACCCTCAAGTCTCATCAAGCAGTAAACTGGAAGGCATCGTGCAATTGCCGGAACAAGGCTTGGATTGGGTGTTGACCAAGGATGGCAAATGGCTTTATGTGACGATGCCGAATGCTGCTGCGGTTGCATTGATTGATACGACTACACATAGTCTAGCGACAACAATTTCCACTGGGGCAAGCAGCAAACCGACCCGCATTGCCTTATCCCCTGATGAACAATCGGTATGGGTGGGTTTGGACGGTTCACCGAAAGTTGCCGTTATTGATCGGAGCGAAAAACCTAAAGTTAATGTTGTAACCGTAGACGAAGGATTACATCAAATCAGTTTTACGCCGGACAGTAAGTTTGCTGTTGTAACGAATACTCAAGCCAATACAGTATCCATCATCGAAAATGCCAGCTTGAAGAGACTGGGTGACGTAAAGGTTGGCAATACGCCCTTAAAAGCGGTTTGGGTAGACAAAGCAGAACGGTTTTATGTCGCATCCGTAAATGACAACACCCTTAGCGTTATTGATCCGGTTAAACTTACGAACGAAGCCCAAATTGAAGTCGGTCGTGGCGCGGTCGATGTCGCCGCTGATCCCCAGGGTCGTTATGTATGGGTAGTCAATCAACTCGATGCGAAAGCGTATGTGATTGATTCAGCCACGAATACGAAAATTGCTTTTGCCAATGTGACCGCAGAACCCGACCAGATTACGTTTACCGCTGACTATGCCTATGTTCGGGGGCTAGGCTCGGAAAAGTTCGCGCTGGTGAACAGGAAACAACTGGAAAAATTGCCTGCCCAATCTAGCGAAAAGCAAAATAGGGTATTAGCCGAATTGTCTGTCACCCAAATTCAAGCTGGCGAAAAACCGCCTTCTGCCCTGCCCGATTCAGTCGGTGTTGCCGCCATGATCGCGCCGATACCAGAACAAAATGGCGTAATGGTTGCCAATGCGCCTGGCAAGACCATTTATTACTACGTCGAAGGCATGATGGTGGCTATGGGGACGCTGGATAATTACCGCCGAATTCCAAGAGCCTTGATGATATTAGACCGCAGCTTAAAAGAAACCGCGCAGGGCGTATTCGAAGCCCCAGTAACTGTAGAAAAACCAGGCAATTACGACGTAGCGGTGATGCTAGACCAGCCGCGCATTATTCATTGCTTCACAACAAAACTTGAAGGCAAGGCCACCGGACCTAAACAACAAGAACAGGCAAAAGTTAAACTGGAACTGTTGCCTTTAACAGCACAGCCGTTTGCAAACACAGAAACCTTATTAAGTTTTAAGTTACAAGATGCCGCCTCCGGCAAGCCGATCTCAGGTATTCAAGACGCACGTTTGTTGGCGTTTGAGCCACCTGGGCTTTGGCAAAAACGTGCGTGGCTACAAGAAGTAGATGCAGGGGTTTATCAGGCTGCCGTCACTTTTCCACATGCGGGGAGTTTTAATCTGCTGGTGGAAGCGCAATCCAGTGGTTTGGAATTTACCAAGCAAGCACTGTTAATTGTTAAGGTTCAAGAGCCTTTATCCAAGAGCCAAAACGTAGGACAGAAGTAAATTTTTAACACTAATTAATTCAAGGTTGGAGGATGTTATGAAAAGATTCACATTGCCAAAGCTGATCGCAATGGCATTATTAAGCAATTCAGGATTTGCATACGCCGCCGATCCCGTACCAACGACATCCTTTGGGCTTATTGGCTATATACAAGAATTCAGGATGTGCCAGCCTAGCGATGGTTCGTGGTGCGTCAATCCTAGTGATGCCCGCGCTGGTGCCATCATGAAGGTCAACGGCACTAAAGTCATTATCCCCAAAAACAGTTATATCGTCATGCCCGGTTCTTACCTAAGACCGAAAGCTATTTTTGACATGAAGCTACCCACAACAACGGTGGGAAGTGGATTGGCGCTAGAAGACACCCCTCCCCCACCGTTCCCTTATGTTGCCGATTTAATTGGCAATATAGTCAATGGTGAATACATAGCCGGATTGGCAAACATCATGCAAATACCGCTGCAAATCAGTTCCGGATTTATTAAAGAAATCAGCAGCACTGGTGAATTGCTCATCGGCCCCGAATTGTCCAACCCAACCGTGTCGGCACGGGTAAGATTGAATGATCCCGATATTGGGACGGGTACAGGTCGTTATGGCATAGCACAATCAGCCGACCCGCGTTTTCAAGCAGATCAGGGCAACCCTACCGTCCATGCTGCGACAGGTTATCCTTTGTGTGTGCCTAGAAACACACCGCCTGCGGTTGATGCTGAATGTCCATCATCAAATAGACCTAAAGGAACGGATGGCAAGCCTTTACGCCGCTTTACTATGGGTACGACATTTGCCTTAAGCGATGCACCTCCCTGTGGTGGCGCTTGTGACCCTGAAAAAATGGCTCCCCTTGAAATTGGCGACTATGTGACTTATACAGGAATCCTGGTTAAAGACCCGACACTGGCTGATCCCAATAGCACTTATATTTCTGCTTCTGCTCTTGAAGCAGATTTAGGTATTTACACCGATAAAGGAGAAGATCCTGCCTACTTGTTTATTGAAGTGGCAATTCTGGGTGCTGGCGGCACTGTGTTTCCGGGATTGGATCAAGAAACGGGTCCAGGGAAAGCAGGCGCGTTTGGTGCGGTAATACCCGGTCAAACATTAGTTACCCGCTTCCGTATTGTCGGTTTTACCACCGACCCCAGCAGAAACGTAGATGTTTTTGCCTTAGATCCAGTAAGACCATTAGCAGAAGGCAAATTTACTGAAAGACTTTTATCAAGCCCAGCACCTTCAATAAAGCCACCCTTAGGTCGTTTTGAGATCACTGTCGATCAGCAGGTTTTTATGCCGCCACCCCGAGAAATTCGTGCACGCATTAACGGTATTGATGGCTCAAGCGATTCGTCACCATCAACGGCAGCTAATGGTTTAGTTTATGGCGAATATACCGCTCCCGTAAGCGAGTATATATTCCCTGAAGGTAGAGTGTTCGGCAATAAAAATAAACCAGTGCCAGGTTGGATTCCTGCTAATTTTGAGGACTTATGTTTCCTATCCCGTGGCTGGTGGCCTGATGATGAAGATGCCGCACTGGAACCATTAGACCCTTGGCCTGAATCTGGTCACGGCAGACTAGGCGGTGTTTTTTGTAATTAAAAAACAATAAATATCCAGGTGAAACCCTGTAAAAGCATCATTATTATGCTCCTGATGCTATCGCCAATAATGGCGATAGCATCAGGAGCACTTGTTTTAAGTGAAACAAAATTTAATGCATCAATAGTCGATCAAACCGGAAAAAGGCATCGGTTCCACAACGATTTAATCAAAAACAAAACCGTCGCAATCAATTTTATTTTCACCGCTTGCACCAGTAGCTGTCCGCTTTCTGTCGCTGTTTTCAGGCAAGTCCAGAAGAAACTGGGCAAACAAAAGGTGCAATTAATCACCATCAGTGTCGATCCTGTTAATGATACTCCAGAAAGATTGCTGGAATTCAGCAAAAAATTTAAAGCCGAGCCTGATTGGAGTTTTATAACTGGAGAGAAAACAATCATTTCCGAATTATTAAAAAATCTTGGTGTGTACACCGCTAATAAAAACGACCACAGTAATATCATTATTGTCGGCAATGATGGCAACCACCAATGGACGCGTCTCTATGGCTTCCCCCAAGCCGATGAAATCATCTCAGCACTGAAAAATATCACGGGTGAAAGCAAGCATAAATAGACCTTATCAACAGTGTACTTTAAGCATTAAAGTACTCATCGTGTTGATGTCATTATCAAGCGGCATTATTGACGTTGCTAATGCCGATGAGTCGTTAACCGCCATAGAACTATTAGGACGCAAAATCTATCGGGAAGGTAGCGATGGTAGCCAAAATGAAATTACTACAACCTTAGGTGTTACTGATGATTCCGTTTCCGCCACTACGTTTACTTGCGCCAATTGTCACGGGCTGAAAGGTGAAGGCAAGCAAGAAGGCGGCTTGAATGTTCCGACAATTAGTCCGCAGCATTTGTTTACCAACACACCTGCCAAAAAGGCTTATGACGAAAGCACATTAATCCGCGCAATTACCAAAGGTATTAATGCCCAAGACAAACCCTTAAGCGCCGCCATGCCTAGATATGGATTCACGGACTATCAAGCGCAAGCGTTAGTTGCATACATAAAAATTTTAGGGTCATCAAGCGATGGCGATGCAGGTATAACTGCATCTGAAGTGCAATTGGGCACCGTATTGCCACTAACCAGCACTCAAGCTGCTACCGGAAAACTACTGAAGGCCACCCTGGATGCCTGCATTGCCGAATCGAACAGACATGGGCTAATCTATGGACGCAAAGTTACGTTGACAACATTGGATTCAGGCGGCACTAAAGAGGAAATCCTTGCATCCACCAAGAGATTAATCATTGAAACCAAACCCTTTGCTTTGATCTCAGGATATTTTCCAGAAGTCACTACGGATATTTATCAACTCTTGCAGAACGAAAAAATTCCAGTAATCGCCCCGCTGTCTTTCATACCTAATGAAAGTTCGCCGCCCTCGCCTTCGTTTTTCTATTTTCTGCCCAGTTACGCCGATCAATCGCGCGCCTTGGTCGATTATTGGCTAGCCCAGATGCCAAAGGACAACAGCACAGCAAAACCAAAACTGACTATCGTTTATAGTGATGGGTTGACAAACTTAAACGTGGTCGCGGCGATTCGTGAACAAGTGCAACGCAATAATTTAAATGCGCCAACCGAAATCGTCTTATCCCAAGCTAACTCAAAACAAGATGTTAATCAGCTAATAAAACTGAAAACAGCAAAACCCGATGCTGTTTTCTTTTTAGGAAATACCCAAGAGCTAAAAGACTTCAATTTATTAATGCCAAAATCCGATCATCAACCGATACTATTGGGATTACTGGCAATGTTAGGTGCAAATGTTATCGCTACTCCCGATTTGGCAGCATCCAAGATGCTGTTAGCGACCCCCTTTAACCTGTATGCTCCAGCAATGCGCCAATTCGCAGCCCTGCTAAATCAGCATTCAGTTAGCTTGCAAAGCCCAGGCTTACAACGCATTGCCTGTTCGGCGGTAAATTTTGTGACTGAAGGATTAAAACGCTCCGGCAAACGTTTAAGCCGCGACAAGTTTATCCACGCGTTAGGAGAAATCAAAAATTATTCAGTGGACATTGTGCCGCCGTTCCAGTTCGAACCTAATAACAGGAAAGGCGCAAAAGGTGCTTACATCTTAACTGTAGACATGAAGACCCACAACTTATCACCGCCTAGTGCATGGGTTATTCCTTCCGATGATAGCTTGCTCAGAGATTTCTAAAGCTGCACAAAAAAACGCCGACTCCCTTGCGAGAGTCGGCGTTGGTCTTCCTTGTTATCTGTTCCTATAGGTATTTACCTGCCAGGGAGAAATCATACAACCTCATGATTTCTCCCAGCGTTGATTCCTTTAGTTCCTGACAGTAAGGTTAAAGGGCAACGATTGGGCACCACGACTGCTTTTGACTACGATAGGGCCGGGGCGTTGAGGTGCTGTAGCTCTAAAGCTCCAAGCACCAGTTACGTCTGTCGTTGCAGTTCCTAAGAGGAAGTTGCCACCGTTGCTGTAGACGCTCATCACGACTCCGATCCTTGCTGGTGTATCAGTACCAGAAATCCGCCATTGCGTTTTGCCTGTCCTAAACTCAGCTACGGCTACAGTCACAACTTCTGCCGCATCAACGGTAACCGTAATGCTGCTAGTTGCCGTTTTGTCACCGTCGCTAACAGTGTATTCAATGGTTTTAGCCCCAACAGGCAATGCTGCGGTATAGCTAATCGTATTGCCCACTTTAGTCGCACCTACACCCGTTACAGAAACCAAGGTCAGACCGGCGTTTTCTGGATCAGTATCATTAGTTAATGGATCAATAGTGATAGTGGCACCAACGGCTGCTGAAGCAAAGTCTGGATTCGCTACCGGCGGAAGGTTTCCATTGGTGATTGCAAAATTAACTTTTGAAACGTTGGATACATTTGTGCCATCCGCATCGGTTAGGTAATAACTGAATGTATCCCATCCATTTACACTGTCATTTTGGGTGTAAGACACGGTTTGGTCAGCCTCATTGACCGTGACAGTGCCATGAACAGGCTGTTTAACAATCTTAACTTTATCATTACTTGGATGACACTGATTCCCGTGATCTGAGTCATTGTCAATCACAGCAAATGGAGAACTCGCATCATCAAAATGATCTTCAACAGTCACTAGGCCTGGCAATGCAGGAGTGCTTGCTGTCGTTGTAATAATCAGTTCAGCTCTTCCGCCTTTATTAGACCTGACAATCACTTTAGCTGGCGGCAACGAGACGCTCGGTACATCTTTGACTCCATTCACCAGTTGACCATAAGAAGCGCCATCTGATCCTTGAGCTGACAAAATTGGTAAGTCGTCAGATTTCTTATCACTAGATTCTGCTTCGATATGGAGCGTTTGTGAAACACCATCGTAAACAGCTTGTTTGACGGTTATGTGGTCAACCAAGTTTGCCGTAAAAATCCTGTTCGGCGTTTCGTTAAGATCGCTAAGATAGATTTCTGCAGGTATATTGCTCGTATCAAGTGCTAATTGACCATAGAATTGCGTTGAATTATTTGAGTTTTTTACCAGCGATGTACCGGGTATACCTTCACCAAATAATTTCAATTTTTGCACAGGTTCTCCCAGTGCTTTTACCGATTTAGCATGGACATCTATTTGAACGGAATCACCGTTTGCCGACCTTGAGTAAGTGGCACTTTCGACGTTGGTATTGCTGGGTAATGGATCAGTGTGTACCCTGCCCATTACGGTGAACAAGTCGTTTTCGCTGACACCATCCGGCCCTTCAATTCTGAAGAAGTTAGTGTCGTGCGGACTTCCAGTGACGGTCGTTTCAACGCCTGGATCGGCGATGTAAGTCTTACCATCAACAGTAACAGGCGGCAGAGGTTCGCCGCCGCCGCCCAATTGACCTGATGGCCTCAGGAATGGCCCTATCCGTCCGTTGGCGGCGCATGAAAAATCTGACCCGCATAAGACACCGTGGTCATCGGTAAAAAATACCCGTTCCCCAGCCACTGCGTCAAATTCTTCAACACCGTAGGGGTGAGTAACGGTGTAGTGGCCGGTGGTGGGAGCCACAAAACGGACACGAATACGAGCAAAAACCACTTGGTCTCCAGCGATAGGCACTTCATTGGCAAATGCCGCTTCCATCGCCATGACCAGGAGGGCTTCGCTGCCGTCGGGTAAGATAAGTGAACCGTCGCCCATCCACCAAAACGATTCGTCTGGGAAGTTAGTGGGGAATGTTATGGCCGCATTCGGACTAGGCAGGTCTGCCAAAATACACATACCTGAAGCCCGCTCTGGACCTACAGCAGGAAGGCAAAGATCTAGTGCCAAGCCGTTTGTGTCTTGGTAATAAGTTGGGAAACTTCCTGTTGCCGCAGAAACCGGCCCAGTCAAGTTCAATTCCGCTTGCACTGCCAAGCTTGTCATCGCTAGCGCAGCAGTTATTAGCTTAAATTTCGTTTTCATCAGTTTTCCTCAAATTAAAAAAATAATGCTGAATCGTCAATCCCTGTCGACTCAGGTAAAATTTGGGAGCCATAAATATCGCTACACCATTTGAGCAAATGCTCGATTTTTATCCTAAAAATCTCTAACTCCAAAACTGCTTCAACTCGCCATATGTGACGTATATTTTTCAGTTGATTAATAGAATACTCTTTATAAATCCTACGTATATCCGTACAAACACCTAGTTCGTAGTGAAAAATTACCTTTTAGGTTTTGCCTTCGAATTCGCCTAGATCTCTTGAATCACAAGCTCTCAGCTTTGTAAATTTCCGCTACGCTGTTAACACTGAATAAGCAGCAATACTGCCCATTTGAACGGCGACTATTTGGAATAATGTCTGCCACTACCACTCGGTAAGTATTGCTATCTTGTGTACTAATTTATCCTTAAAAAGCGATGTTTAATATCCGTACTAATACCTAGTCTCGACCGGTATTTGGAGATATTTATTTTTTGTGTGCTATGGAAGTGGCGAAATGAAGGCTATAAGTTGAAAACGTAAATTGCGTTGATGGACAACCTTAGAACCAAATGGGGCATGTTGCTTATACCGTTAAGTTAAAACATGTTTTGAAGTGCAAAGCTTGCTTTGCACTTGTCCGCCACAGGCAAAGCAAGCTTTGCACTCCATTGTTGCTATTATTAGCCCTTAACTTAACGGCATAGTATTAGAAATCCCCTGCTGCCTTAACCCATCATTTCAGTTAACACGGGGCGGCTGCCATTTGGCTCCATCCAGCGCAGGTATTCGGCAATGTATTTAGGATCACCCATTGCCGGACTCATGCCCCATCTTTCCAGAGATTCAATGCCAAACTTGACGACACCGATGTGCTGACTTCTGTCCTTATCGATGGCAGGATCGGTAAAACTAAAGCCAAGCTGCCTTCTAAGCATTTCTACGTCATCTTTTTTGCCAGTCAGAAATGTCCAGCCCGGTTGGACATGAAACAGTTCCGCATAAGCTTTTAGCACTTCAGGCGTATCGTGTTCTGGCTCTAGGGAGATGGAATACATAAAAACGTCCTTACCCACCCTATCGCCCAATTCTTTTTGGACTTGTCTCAAGTTAGCCGTCATGCCTGGGCAAATATCACCGCAACGTGCGTACATAAAGTTAATCATTACCGTTTTGTTTTTGATTAAATCGTCATAGAACTTAACAACCTTGCCTTCGTGAGTTACCAATGGAATATTGGCAAATGCCTGCTTTCTACGCAGTACAGGATCAGCTTTACTTAAGCTATCAACACCGAATTTGGCTGAACTCGCTGGCAATGTAGCTAATGCCGCAACCCCCAGGGTTGCCCCACCCATACTTTTAATAAAATCTCTTTTGTTCATGGCTATATCCTCTTAAATTTCTGTCCTAGTTACTTGCCGGCATTTGGGTCGGTTGGAGACACCAGCTTCCAGCGAACCATCATGCCGTGGTCTTCATGAACAACGTTGTGGCAGTGCAAGGGGTAATCGCCATACCAATCACGAAACTGCATGTAAACTGTCAACTTGCCTGTATTCGATGTACCTTGTGCAGCCTTACCAATCCTGACCACATCTTTTCTGGACTTATCGTCGAGTGCAGGGTTACCACCATCACGGCTTATTACCTGAAATTCTTCATGATGCGTATGGATGGGATGTGCCCAGCCACCACCGGAAGTAAACGTCCATTCTTCCGCAGTCCCCTCCACTGGATAAGCACTGATTTTTGACGGGTTAAATAACTCCCCATTAACTGTCCAAGCGCCATTTTTAGTATCGAAACTGAATGTGCGTTTTTTTACGACTGGATTGGCAGAACGATTTGGCATCGGTACCATCACTTGTGTTTGCAACGTAGCCAACGGTGCGCTGAAATCATCAGCGACATCACCCACAATAAATTTGAGCAATTGTGTTTTAGTGCTTGAAGGTAAGATCTTTCCAGTAGGGCCTTTACCGTCGGTTTGTTCTAGGCGATTTTCCAGATATATCACGGTACCTGGCGCATATTGGCTAAAGTCAATAATAACGTCGGCACGTTCTGCCACACCTAAACGGATACTAGAAACAACTTGTGCTCTAGGAAGCAAATTCCCACAGTTTGCGATGCGGGTCATTTTGGAACCATTGCTTAATGACAGCTCAATAAACCGTGAAGGGCCTGCATCCAAAAAGCGGAAACGGTATTTACGGCGCTTAACGTCCAGATAAGGCTTAATCTTAAGGTTGACGGTTTGATGGTCACCGACTATGCCTTCAAGATTAAATGTGTCAAAAAACAATTGTCCACTTTGATCGAACACCTTGTCGGCAAACATTAAAGGAATATCGTATTCACCGCTAGGTAGTCTTAAGCCAGTACTTTCATCACCGGTATCGAGATCAATATCATCGCTAAACAAGGTGTAAAAAGAGGCCATACCTTTGTAAACATTCGCCGCCGTAAAATCGAAGCGATGGTCATGAAACCAAAGTGAGCTTTGGGTTTCTTGCCAATCACCTGGACACCACTTATCACCACGGAAAGTGCCATTCTTGTGGGTGCTGGCGAATCCGGCACGAATATTGGGATACCAAAAATCGTACCATTTACCGGAATCCCAAAAACGCAGTGGCCCACCATCGGATTCAGGTGGGTTGTGAGCGTTATGCAAATGTGGCGAAATTTGGTTGATGCCAAAACCTTGGTTATCCCTGCCATCTTTAGGTAAACCGTTGTACATACGCATCAAAACGGGCTTGCCGTAGTGTGCTTTGAAACGCAAAACACCGGCAGCATCAGAATTCAGGTCTGTGTAAGCCCACACTTTGGAATTCAAACCGCGTCCATCGCTGTCGGAATAAAAATTCCAGTCGAGTTCCTTAGCCATCATTTCGTATTTAGTGCAGGCAGCGAAGCCGCCTAATTCTTCCCAGCGTTGGTGTTTTTCAGTACGCGCTTCAGAGAATTCTTCATCTTCCCCGAATTCACCTTTACCTGGATTTAAACGCGTGTGCTTTGATTCGCACTGGCCTTCATCTCCTTCTGGTCCAGAAAAAGCACCGACGGAAACTGGGGTTTTGGGTATAGGCAAAGGTTCAGACCAGGGCATAGTGCAGGGAGGGCTGATAATATTTCCAGAAGAGTCACCATCTTTGGCTTCCGCTAAATTAGGCAGAAAAACGCCTCCGCCGATAGCAGTCAAACCGCCCACACCAGCAGTCAAGCCCATTTTGAACAATTCCCGGCGCGATATTTTTGCATCCTGGATGTCTCTGACTTCTTTCATATAACGCGCAACAGCTTTTTCTTGACGACTAAAGCTTGTTGCTTTGATAATTTTCTTTAACATGACATTTTCCCTTCAAATTAACTGTTGCGTCAAAACCACTAAAACCTGTTTTTACTGCTAAATATTTGGATTTATTCGTTACTTAATACAATACGCCGTATAAATTTTTCGTATATCCGTACAACTACCTAGTCCGGTGTGGAAAACTACCTTTTTGGGCTGTTTTCCGTGAATCCACCGACTTTTTTTGCCAATTACAAATTTTTACTTTCCAATACTTTTTAGTAAGCGGTATTGCTGAGTAATTCGAGCTAAAAGGATTCTCTAAAAGCTCGCTTCAGTAAGAACTGATGTCTTGTGCAGTAATTTATTACTAAAAAGATGTGTTTAATATCCGTACGAATACCTAGTCCCTCGTCGTTTCAGGTACGATTTAATTTTTTTGGTGTGGAAGTGATGAAATGTAACTACAGAATGAAAACGCAAGTGCGTTGCTGCGCGGGTAGGGATTTGGGAATATCGAGAAATGCGGTAGAACCAATCAACATTTTGCTATGTTGGGTTGGTCATCTGAACGGGATACGGTTATTTTTAGGATTAGCGTGGCATTTATCTATAGGAGGACTATAGGGAATTTGGACTGAGTTTTAATAGTCGCTTTGCTGACCCCCCACTTTTGGTTATTTAAATAAATGTGGCAGCAGATGGATTGTGTTAATACACAACCGCATTTAGCGTATCTGCATAATTGTCATCGCAAGAATAGCACTTTGATGTGCCGAAATGACTAGTTAAGTACTCTAACCAATTGTATTTACTAAGACTGATAGCTTAATAAGATGGTATCAAGGCGAATACCCTGATACCACACTCATTTTTTACCTTTGACAGGATAGCTGGTGCGGACTTTTTTAACGCTTCCGTTTTTGTAATCGAATCCAGTGTGCTTGGTTTTAAAAGACTGGACTTTCCTAGGGGCGTCTTCAAAACCTTTTGGTTGAAAGGTAGGTATCAAATGGTGCTTACCGTTACCAATTAGATCGCTGCGGCCCATATCCTTTAGAGCTACACGCAATAACGGCCAGTTTTTAGGGTCGTGATAACGCAAAAATGCCTTGTGCAATCGGCGTTGCTTTTCGCCTTTTGGAATAGCAATATCTTCTGCTTTGTGGCTGATTTTTCGTAAGGTATCTTTGCCGGAATGGTACATGGCGGTGGCAATTGCCATAGGAGACGGCAAAAAGGCTTGTACTTGGTCCGCCCTGAAACCATTGCGCTTTAGCCATAACGCCAGATTGAGCATGTCGTTATCTGTTGTACCTGGGTGCGCGGCGATAAAATAGGGAATCAGGTATTGTTCTTTGCCCGCTTCTTTTGAATACTTGTCGAACATCTCCTTAAAGCGGTCATAACTCCCCATGCCCGGTTTCATCATCTTGGATAGCGGCTCTTGTTCGGTATGTTCGGGAGCAATTTTAAGATAGCCGCCGACATGGTGGGTAACCAATTCCTTAACGTACTCAGGTGATGTAACCGCCAAGTCGTAACGCAAGCCTGAGGCGATAAAGATTTTTTTGATTCCAGGCAAAGCCCTCGCCCGTCGATAAAGCTTGATAAGCGAGCTATGGTCGGTATTAAGGTTAGGACAGATACCTGGAAAAACGCACGATGGCAAGCGGCAAGCGGATTCAATCTTTGGGTCTTTGCAAGCCAGTCGATACATGTTGGCTGTGGGGCCACCTAGATCAGAAATATGTCCGGTAAAGTTGGGCGAAGTATCGCGGATGGCTTCAATTTCTTTGATAATGGAATCTTCAGAGCGGCTTTGAATAATGCGCCCTTCATGCTCGGTAATCGAACAAAAAGTACAGCCACCAAAACAGCCGCGCATGATGTTGACCGAGTGTTGGATCATTTCAAACGCGGGAACGTTGGCATTGCCATAGTCTTTATGCGGAACGCGCGAATAAGGCAAATCATATACGCCATCCATTTCTTTCGTGGTCAATGGAATGGGCGGCGGATTGACCCAAATCTGCCGTGTGCCGTGCTGCTGGATTAACGGACGGGCATTACCGGGATTGGTTTCACCGTGCATGACGCGGGACGCATGGGCATACAGGATAGCATCGTCGGCAACCGCTTCATAAGCGGGCAAACGGATCACTGTTTTTGCCCTTTGCGCCTTTGCTAACAAATGCCTGTCAAACCGGATTACATTTTCGTCTGCATTCAAGTCAGGTGGTTTTTTATCACAAGCAGGTTGTTCCTGATAAGGATCGACAATGGTCGAAAGCGCTCCCGGCTTATCGAAATGGGTGGAGTCTTTGATTACCCAGCCTTCCGGAATTTGCTTGACATAATGGACTGTGCCGCGAATTCCGGTGAGGTCTGTAATTGTTTCGCCATTTCCCAAACGATGGGCAACTTCCACAATCTGCCGCTCGGCATTGCCATAAACCAACAAGTCGGCCTTGGAATCCAGCAACACGGATTTGCGAACCTTATCAGACCAATAGTCATAATGCGCTATGCGCCTTAAACTGGCTTCTATACCACCAATGATAATCGGCACATCTTTAAACGCTTCTCGGCAACGGTGCGAATACACATTAACCGCTCGGTCGGGTCGCTTACCCGCCGCGCCATCAGGTGTGTAAGCATCGTTCGAGCGAATTTTTTTATCGGACGTATAACGGTTGACCATAGAGTCCATATTGCCGCCTGTCACGCCAAAAAACAGGTTGGGGCGACCCAGCTTGGTGAATTCTTTAGCACTTGTCCAATCCGGCTGGGAAATAATGCCCACCCTAAAGCCTTGCGCTTCCAGCAGCCGCCCGATCAACGCCATGCCAAAGCTGGGATGGTCAATATACGCATCGCCAGTCACCAGAATGACATCGCAAGCATCCCAACCCAGTTCGTCCATTTCGTCACGGCTCATGGGCAAAACAGGCGCTACGCCAAATCGCTGCGCCCAGTACTTGCGATAGCTAAAAAGATTAGGTGCGGCTTGTGAATCTGGAGACATCATTTTGAGATAACTGTATGAATGGAGTAAGCATTGTGCTTATTAAAATCTTTTAAAAATTTGGAAAATTCGATCTGGTATTGCTGTTCAAGTTCAATCGCCCGTACCTTGAGTGCCTTCAAGTCGTACTGGGGAATGTCCTGATTGAACGCCACGGTTATCATATTGCCGCGATTACGGACAGGCAAAATCAACACTTTCCCGTTAAAAACCTGTTCCAGCCAATGCAAGCAAGAACCGTACAACTTCGCTTCCGATCCCCACAGGTTGATGACCAAAATACCATCTGGTTTCAGCAAGATTTTACAGGCATCGAAAAAAGCGATAGACGCAATAGAATCTGCCATACCTTCACTGTCAAACGCATCAACCAGAATCAAATCGTGCTGCCCTGCCTCCGTTTGAGCGTGTTGACAAACATAACTGCCGCCATCGTCAACGATAACCTTCAAACGTGAATTCAGTGGCAAACCGAAGTGACTACGCGCAACTTTAACAACACTTGCCCGGTATTCAACTGCTTTAACACGGCATTCTGGGAAATGGTACAGCAAGTGTCTAGCCAACGAACCGCCACCCAAGCCGATAATTAACGCATCGTCCACCGTGTCTTTAAACAACAACCAACTGGTCATCGCCCGTGTGTAAGGCAATTGAAGGTTTTCGGGATCATACAGGGAAATACTGCTTTGCCGAGAACTTGAGCCAAAATGCAGTGATCTGACCGCCTTTTCTTCGACAACCTCAAGGACACCTTCATCGTCATGGTTTTGGTAAATCACCAAACCATCGTATTTGTACATAGCAAAAAAACAGGGGCTGTAAACTCTAAACCCTTATTATACACAAGTTTACAGTATGCTAATGAGGGTATTACGAGAGCAGAGAGGGGCTATTCGATAATGCAGCGCAGTATCTTGGCAACGCTGATTTATTAACATGAGTTTCCAAAATAAAACCACATAATAGTCCTATGCTAGAATATGCACACTAAGCCCCGATAGCTCAGTAGGATAGAGCGGTCCCCTCCTAAGGGACAGGCCGGTGGTTCGAATCCGCCTCGGGGCACCAGTTAAATCTGTAATGGTCAACAAAAACCAGACACATTTTTAGACAGCCTTCCTATAAAAATTCCGCTCAAAATGCAGCAGGGCTTGATAGCCGTGTTTGAATGAGGTCGTTTACCCTTGTAAAAGGTCACGTAATCAATTCAAACCGACCCATAAAATAGCATTTTCGAATCAAAAGAAAGTCAAATTTCAGCTTAATAAGGAATCGAAATTCAAAAGGCAAGTTGTTTTTATTTTGAGCGAAATCAAAGCCTGCAACGAAAATCGCATTTAATATGCAAGTGCTATCTTTTTCGGATTAAATACTGTGCCAAATCAAACAAAGCCTTATGCAATGATCAGACTAATTCTGGCATTATTAGCGTTGTTGCCTATTGAAAAAGTATTTTCTGAAGCATTCCACCCCTCTCAACAAGTCATCAAGCATATCTCAGAAACCTTACAGCAAAAACTCCAGGCTAAGGTTTTTACTCAGGATTTTGTCCGAGTGACATGTTTCGTAAATGACGTAATTGAACCGCATACGGATTTCGACAAGATCGCACCGTTAGTGCTGGGCAAGCACTGGAAAACCGCCACCCCAAAGGAAAAAGAACGCTTTAAAAAAGAATTCCAAACCCTGTTAATCAGGGCGTATTCTAGGGCGTTTGTTGAGTACAGTGATTGGACAATCCAATACCTGACGCATGAGGTCGCAAAAGATGCCGCAAAAGTACTGGTAAAAACGACAGTCTTGCAGCGCAGTCTACAACCAGTTGAAGTCAATTACCGGATGTTTCTGGTTAATGGTGAATGGAAGACCTACGATATTTTGATCGACGGCGTGAGCCTGGTGACAAATTACCGCTCAACCTTTAACGACAAAATAAACAAGTCGGGTTCATTAACCGCTGTCATTGATGATTTAGCCATTCGGAATGCGGATGCGTTGAAAGGCAAACATCGAGAATACTAATGGACACTGAACACGTCCTTTGATTCTCAAGACAAACGGTATAGTGTTGTTCCCGTTCTTGGTAAACCATGAATGGAATCAATCTGTTCAAAGATTACCAAATATAGGTGTCGTAAAAATATTTGGTTTTATGTAGAGAACATATTCTGTCGGTGATACGCCCTTGGGAGTCCGGCGGACAATTGAAATTCTGTAACTAACGCGAGGTAATTCATGGAAAACTTCACTCCTTATTCTGCCCTGTTCGGTGGCATCCTTATTGGGCTGGCAGCCTCCTTGCTATTGTTGTGCAATGGGCGGATTGCTGGGATCAGCGGTGTCATGGGCGGTTTAATTAACACGACCAAAGAAGAGTTTTATTGGCGTTTCGCTTTTCTGATAGGCATCGTTATCAGTGCCTTTTTGCTCAAGCATTTTCAGCCTGAGCTTTATCATCCCCGCGAACATTTCCCGATCTGGTTGTTGGCATCGAGCGGATTCCTGGTTGGTTTTGGTACCCGTATGGGGAATGGTTGCACTAGCGGACACGCGATTTGCGGCATAGCTCGGCTGTCCATGCGTTCGATTGCGGCGACATCAACCTTTATGGTAAGCGGTTTTTTGACGGTTTACTGTATACGTCACGTTCTGGGGATTTCGGTATGAGATTAATCTTGATGAGTTTATTGAGCGGTACTTTATTTGGCATAGGTTTGGCTTTGTCCCAAATGACTAATCCCGACAAAGTGATTAATTTTCTGGATCTTGCCGGAAACTGGGATTCCAGCTTGCTTTTCGTTATGTTTGGTGCGCTTGCCGTCACCTTGCTGTCGTTCAGTAAGATACTTAAACGCTCTGGATCTCTATTTGACAAACAATTTTACTTATCAAACAAGTCTGCTATTGATAAGCCACTGATTATAGGTGCGGCAATTTTCGGGATCGGATGGGGAATGAGCGGGTACTGCCCAGAGCCATCCGTTGCCGGATTGGGATTAGTAAATATTGAGGCGGTTGTAATGGTTTGCGCTATCTATCTGGGTTTTTTTGCTCATGGTGTATATCAACGTATGAGCAAAGATAGCTAAGTTATTCGGCAAAAAGCTTATCCACAGCCCGTTACAGGTAAGTTGAACCACCGCGATACCTGTCAGTCGCAAAACTAATATCAGGTAGGCGTAGAAACTAGCCTTGTTCCAAATGTTCAAGAGCATAAACCTGCACCAATAAGCTCAAATCAATTTTCCACAATGGTTTGTCTGTCAATTTACCTGTTGAATTTCAGTCTGGCTTATCTTGATGTAATGATGATTTTTGCTGATTGGTATTAAGTTGCCGTAACCACGCTTGCCAGACTGCCAGTAAAACCGACAGGATGATCGGGCCTAAAAACAGACCCACTGCACCAAAAGCGACAAGTCCGCCGAAAACACCGAACAGCACAACTAAAAATGGTATCTGCCCAGCGCCGCTGATAACCAAAGGCCGGATGACGTTATCCACCGTGCTAATGGCAAAAAACCCCCAAAGCAACAAGCCTATTCCCTGCCAAAATTGACCTGAAAGCATCAAGCTGAAACTAACAGGCAACCATATCAAGGTGGCTCCCATAGGGATCATGGCTAGTAATGCGGTAATTGCAGCCAATAACACGGGCGCATTCACTCCCGCGACAGCATATCCGACACCCGCCATCAAGCCCTGCCCCAAAGCGGCAAGCACTAGGCCATAGACCACGGCGTGGGCTGTGTCTCCGGCTGCCTTTAGATAGATATTCTGGTATTTGCCCAAAAAATAACTGAGTCCATGCCGTAATTGGTCGATACCTTGGCAACCATCACGGAAACAAAAAAACAAGGTCACTAAAATGAAGCCAAGCTTCATGATGTAGCGCCCCACACCGCCAAGAAATCTGCCAAATTCGCCTAACCATTGTTTTGCCCAGTTAATGACCTGTGTTTTCATTCCGGCTTGATCGGCATTTAATTGGTCGAGATGCTGTTGCAGATAATTACCTAACCAGGGAATTTGGCTGATATTTTCGGGTAATTGCTTGGGCGGATGGGCAAAATTCGTCAGTAGGACCTGATAAACAACATTGATCTCTCCTTGCAACATAATCACCAGCCAATAGATCGCCAAGGCGAAAACTGCAGAAATAATTCCTGTCATTACAACAGCACTCAACGTTGCATTATTATTTAATTTTTCTTTAAGCCATTGATAAGGCGGCCACATAATGTAAGCAATAATAAATGCCCAGGTAATAATGGGTAAAAATTCACGCAATACGGCATAACTGAGCCAGATAAGCCCAGCCAGCAATACTCCAGGAATGGCATATTTAATGGGGGAATTACGCAAAAATTCGTTCATAGCCTTGCCTTTAGGTATTGATTTTTTGAGCGGGAAGCTGACATCGATTGTACCAAAACTTTACCACAGTGCTTGCCTTAGTGGGCTTTCCAAGCTCGATGAAACGCGAAATGCCCCTCCCTAAAAACTAAGGCAATTGCCGTTCCTGACAACTCAACATGCAAAACCTACAGCCATTTGTTTGATCCAAATCAAATTCCCGTTCGATGCTTACGTTAAACTGCAACGGCTTTTAAACCAACAAGCTGCATATTACAGTTAGGTATTCAGAAAATTTTTACCTAGCTTTGTACGCCGCCTTATTTCTAAAAATTCAACGAGGCAATCAGTCAAATGAATGAGGAAGAACGTCTACGTATTCTTGCAAGCACGCCGGTCGGAACGTTTGCTTTACTGGCTGCTGTTATTGGTAGCATGGTTATTGCTTGGCTGTTTCTTTATTTTGGCGTGTTTATTCCGCGCGGCATCATCAATTAGGGCGAGCTTATGCAGATAGACAGCATCGTCCAAAGATGTCACGACTTGGCAGGCAAAACCGTGGATTTTCTCCAGGATTTTATTGCCCAAATGCGGACAGTCCATGTTGACTCTTTGGAACAGAAATGGATCAAGATCGCGCTGCTGATTATTGGCCTATTGGTTGGCATTATCACAATAGACGCCTTCTTTCATGGCGTTAACCCGCCCAGTAAAGTTGAGACCATCGATTCAGCACGGCTGCATTTGAGCAAGGAGTTTGCGGAAAGCAACTTGGGCGTACAATTGGATGACAAGGGCGCAATAGTTGTCAGGATGGTGGCGGGGCGTTATTCCTTTTTCCCCAAACATATCTCGGTCCCCGCCGAAACCAAGCTGACTTTCCGTTGGGTGAGCATGGATGTGTTGCACGGTGTGCATATACCTATGACCAATATGAGCACGATGATAGTCCCAGGCTATGTGGCGGAAATAACAACGTCCTTTCCCAAACCCGGCGAATACCCGGTGTTATGCAATGAGTACTGCGGCTTAGGCCACAACCACATGTGGAGCAACATAAGCGTGATCGCCAAAGAAGATTGGCAAGCGCCCACACATACAATTGCCAACAAGGAAGCCAACAATGGATGATGCAACAGAACGTAAACTGACATTAAGCCATTTATGGGTGGCCTTTGGTGCCTTTATCCTGGCCTGTTTCATGGGTGAATACCAAGTTCTGGAGCGCAGCGGCCTTATTTCCGCGCTGGATTCACCCACGGTATATTTTGCTTCGGTCAGTACGCACGGCGTGTTGATGGGCTTTGTCCTGACCACTTTCTTTATCATGGGATTTGGTTATTACACTGCGACGACTAGCTTGAAAATGCCAGTTTGGAATCTCAAACTGGCTTGGGTCGGCTTCTGGATTTCCTTGTTGGGCACTGTGATGGCGGCTGTGCCGCTACTTACGGGCAAGGCTTCCGTCCTATATACTTTCTATTTGCCAATTCAAGCGCATGTCGCGTTTTACTTTGGGGCCGTATTGCTGGTTGTTGGTTCGTGGCTTTGGTGCGGCATCATGCTGGTGATGTTTAGCCAATGGAAAAAAAGTCATCCTAAACAACCCGTACCCTTAGCCATGTTTGCCACCACCGCCAACGCCTTATTATGGCTGTGGACTAGCGTGGGCGTGGCCTTGGAAGTGCTATTCCAAGCGATTCCGCTGGCATTGGGTTGGATAGATACCGTCGATGCCGGCTTGGCTAGGACTTTATTTGCCTGGACCTTGCACCCCATCGTGTATTTCTGGTTGATCCCCGCTTACATCGCCTTTTATGTTTTTGTCCCTAAACAAGCGGGTGGATTTTTGTTTAGTGATGAAGTGGCGAGGGCAGCATTCATTGTCTTGGTCGTATTTGGCTTGCCCATTGGTTTCCATCATCTTTACATGGATCCCGAACAGGCCAGCGGCTGGAAACTGTTGCACGGCATCGGTACTTTCGTGGTATCCCTGCCCACATTAGTGACAGGTTTCACCGTGATCGCATCATTAGAAATTGCCGGACGCTTGCGAGGCGGTAAAGGGCTGTTTGGTTGGATTGGCACATTGCCTTGGACTAATACGATGGTGTTGTCAGTGATATTGTCGTTGCTGATGCTCATCCTGGGCGGTTTTGGCGGGATCATCAATGCCAGTTACGCCATGAATGCGATGATCCACAATACCGCTTGGGTTCCAGGCCACTTCCACCTGATTTTTGCTGGCACGACTGTCATTATGTACTTTGCCATTGCTTATTACTTATGGCCTGTACTCCTGCGTAAGCCCTTGTTTTCAAATTCAATGGCGTTAATTCAATTATGGACTTGGTTTATCGGCATGGGCATCTTGACCACGCCATGGCATGTGTTGGGCTTGCTTGGACAACCTCGCCGCATCTCCACCGTGGTTTACAACACCTTATTGACCTTGGCTTGGAAACCCTATGAGCTTGCCATGATATTTGGTGGCTTGATACTGTTGGGATCAGCTTGCTTATTCATCTATAACCTGGTCAAGACACAGTTAAACCCAGCCCCAGCAGAATTTAACCAACAAATTGAATATGCCGACCCTATCCATCCAGTTGAATCTATACCCGAATATCTCAATGACTTTAAACTTTGGAATCGCGTTATTGCCGTATTGATGGCGATCAGTTTTGGTGTGCCGATCTTACAGTTCTTCTTTATGGACACCTTTGGTTCACCGGCTTGGGGATATTGATGATGGCTCGAATTCTTGTACTGATAATGGCGTTTACTGCGCCTATCCTAGTCAATGCTGCCGAAACTGGATCACAGATTGCCTGGACGACCGAAACCTTGAAACTGGTCAAAAACGGCAATGCTGCGAAAGGCAAAAATCTGGCCGAATCTTGCAAAGCCTGTCATGGTCTCCGGGGCGAAGGTACACCAGCCGAAACCAGGGACGATGAAACTTTCCCTGCTATTCCGGCACTGGCAGGTCAAAACGCCAATTATATGTTTAAGCAATTGCGCGATTATTTTAACGATGACCGCAGCAACGATACCATGACAGCTATCGCCAAAGGCTTATCGGAACAGGATGCCGCTGATTTGGCGGTTTGGTATGCGTCCTTGTCGTTGCCAAAATCAGCTGGTAAGAGCCAGGATATTGCCAAAGCCGAAACCTTGGTGGAAGCAGGTGACGGCAAACGCATACTTCCGCCTTGCTTTGTCTGTCACGGTGCAAACGGACAAGGCGAAAAGCTTGACATCCCCAGCCTGGCAGGGCAG
This sequence comes from Methyloglobulus sp., assembly GCF_964779595.1. Classification (NCBI taxonomy): domain Bacteria; kingdom Pseudomonadati; phylum Pseudomonadota; class Gammaproteobacteria; order Methylococcales; family Methylococcaceae; genus Methyloglobulus; species Methyloglobulus sp. The sequence continues at coordinate 867 of NZ_CBAROL010000011.1, read as the reverse complement.
CAAGCGGATTATTTTGAACGGACGCTGATGCAATACCGTAGCGGTGAACGCCATAACGACATTTATAGCCGGATGCGCTTGGTTGCAAAACAACTGAGCGAAGCTGAGATTAAGGTGTTGGCTAATTATTATCAGCAACTTAGATAACGATCATTCCGTGGCAGTAGTTGTAATCGTGTGGTATATCCCTATCGGGTAGTGGGCTAAATCTGTATTTTTTGAAGGGCTTGTCGGCTTCATAACCTAAAGGTCACAAGTGCCTGTGAGTCGCTTGCATTTTGGAGTGACAAACCTAGGTTTGTCACTCCGCCCTATCGAAAAATTGATGGTTTGTGACCTGACGGATTGTTTATAAGTTTGCGCCACCAGAGCATTAGGAGAACAGCATGCTTCAGCAAAAAAACTACATCCGCTGGTTTAACGAGTTGACTATCGACGATATTCCCTTAGTGGGCGGCAAGAACGCCTCATTGGGCGAAATGGTTCGTGAGTTGCTACCGCAAGGCATCAATATCCCTAACGGTTTCGCCATTACCGCCGAAGCTTATCGCTATATGCTGGATGAAGCAGATGCTTGGAAGGAATTGCATTCGGCGTTGGACGAGCTTGATGCAGATAACATGGAAGACTTGGCTAAATGTGCCCGTAAGGCCAGGGAAATCATTTATGCCGCCCCCTTGCCCCACTTGCTTGAACAGCAAATTCTTGCGGCTTATCGCCAGCTTCAAGACCAGTATGGCGAGGATCTGAGCCTTGCCGTCCGCAGTTCTGCCACTGCGGAAGACTTACCTACCGCCAGCTTTGCCGGGCAGCAAGACACTTTCCTCAATATCCGTGGCGAGCAAGCCTTATTGGAAGCCTGCAAAC